>JADYYF010000061.1 GCA_020853795.1 Candidatus Zixiibacteriota bacterium | reverse complement strand
GAAGCGACAATCCCTGGCGATTCAATTCCAGCGCCAGCGCCGCCGCCAGTGCGCCGATCCTGTTGCTCGCGACCCGGAGGCGATGGTCCGCCATCGAGCCGGTCAGGCTGTAGGTGCCTTCCGCGGCGTAGAGCCGGTTCATCTGGTCGTTTTCGCTCGCAATCCGGCGCGCCGCGGCAAACCCGCGCGCAGCACTTATATTGTCCGCTTCCGTCTTCAGGAAATCGCAATCCAGCGCCAGCACCACCGACGCCTTGGCGTAATCGTAAACCGGACGCAGCGCCCGGCCCGTCGCCAGGGTGATGCCCTCGAAAATATTCTCATCGCTAATCGGCTCGTAGGTCGCCCACTGCGCCTGCGGATATTTCGCCCGCAAAGCCGCCGCCAACCGCGCCGCAGTCGGCGAGGCAAACGACTCACTGATCACCGCCAGTCCGGCGCCGCCGGTCGCCGCCAGCTTGTCTTGCTGCTGACGCCAGAACGTCACGAAATCCACCCACGACCGTTCCACGCCCTTCTCCACAATCCGGGGTGAACGATCCGGATCGTACAGCCCGAGAATCGACGCCTGGATAAACGCGTTCGTGCCGCCGCGCGAGGCCGGATGCAGCTCGTTGCCCTCGATCTTCGTCGGCCGCCCCTCGTGATTCTCCACCAGCACGCCGTACGCTTCCAATCCCAGCGGCATCGTGGTCGCGTAGTGTTGCGGCACGCCCGGAATCACATTCTCCGGAGCGGTCACATACGGTAAAATCTTCTCCACCGGCTTGCGACAACCCGCTAGTCCGGCAAACGCCAGCGATGCGCCCATCAGACTCAGGAACGTCCGCCGCGACACCAGATCGCGCATCTCCGAGGCACCTTCCGGGAACTCCTTCTGGACATATTCCTGGAATTCCGGCGTGTCGGCCAGTTGCTCCAGGCTGCGCCAGTAGTCCTTTCCGGTTATCCGGTTGTGCATTCCTTCACCGTTCATCGATGACAACCCGAGCAGTCCTCCGGCGGAGCCAGTTTCTTCTCGGCCTTGATGCGCGCGGCCAGTTCCGCCTGATCCGCCGGCGCCTGATAATTCATGTTCGTGATCTGATCAACCGGCCGCAAATATGGATCGGGATTGCGATGGCAATCCAGGCACCAGGACATGCTCAGCGGCTCGGCCTGCGTCACGACTTCCATCTGCGCGATATTGCCGTGACAACTGATGCAACCCACTCCGGCGTGCAGATGCACTGCGTGATTGAAATAAGCATACTGCGGCAGCATATGCACGTTCACCCACGGCACCGGGTTGCCGGTCGCCCAGCTCTCTCGTACCGGCAGCAGTTTCGGGCTCTGCGGCAATACCAGCGTATGGCAGTTCATGCAGGTCTGCGTCGGCGGCACGTTCGCCACCGCCGAGCGCTCTATATTATTGTGGCAGTAGCGGCAATCCATTCCCAAATCACCGGCGTGCAGCTTGTGCGAAAACGGAACCGGCTGCGTCGGTCGATAGCCGACGTCGGTGTATTTCGGCGAACCGTAATACCACATGAAGAACACGACGAAGCCGCCCCCGAGCACGGCTACCGCCAACAGCACCGCCGGCAAATGATTAGTCCATTTCGGGAAGATCTGCGACAATTCTTATCCCAAATTCGTTACTTTTTTCACAAAGGCACTGCGCAAAGCACGTCGATCGTCGAGTAAGTTACTGGACTTTCTCTATGTTAGTCGACGTGTTGGCGCGGATAATAAAAAAACGGTCAAAACCTGTCAAGCGAAAATCGAGTTGTGGCTTCCGCGCCTTGAGCTTGCCTGCGTCGACGACCGGGCGCCACCGCTTGACGGCCGGAGTCGGCCCGATCCGCGCGTATATAAGCACGCGTGCAACGGCTACGCAACTATTTTATCGAGCATCAGTGCCGCGCAAATCGCGAACAGGTAAATGATCGAATACCCGAACAGCCCGCGCACGTCGCGGGTCTCTCCGCTGCGCCGCGCCTGCAGCACTTTCTGCACAAATCGCGCGCCCAGCGCTACCGCTGCTACGCCGTAAAACCACCCGGCGCCGGCGACCAGCGGCAACAGGCTCGCCAGCAGCAAAACCACGCTGTAGGTCAGAATTTGATTGTGGGTCGCGCGCTCCCCCTTCAACACCGGCAACATCGGGTAGCCGACCTCGCGGTAGTCGTCCTTGCAGAACAACGCCAGCGCCCAGAAATGCGGCGGGGTCCAGAAAAACACGATCAGGAAAATTGCCCACGGCATCAGCGCCATCGATCCGGTCGCCGCCGTCCATGCTCCCACCGGCGCCATCGCCCCGGCCGCGCCCCCGATCACGATGTTCTGGTAGGTGTTCGGCTTCAGATATAATGTGTAAAAAAGACTATAGAAGAGGATCGTCGCTAGCGACAACAGCGCCGTCAGCGCGTTGAAGAAGATCCAGAAGATCGCCACGCCGGCGATGCCGATCCCGACCGAGAAGACCAGCGCCGCCGTCGGCGGCAAGACCCCCTGCGGCAGCGGCCGGCGCTTCATCGTCCGTTTCATGCGCGCATCAACGTCGCGCTCGAAATACTGATTGAGGGCGTTGGCACAACCGCCCGTCAGGTACAGCCCCAACAGCACCAGAGCGAACTGGAACGGCTGGGTCAGGAAGCTGCCTTCCAGCACCAGCGCCGTCGCCCCGGTGATTACCACCAGCAGCATGATCGTCGGCTTCGTCAGTTGGAGGTACGCCCCGAGCCGCGCCAGCGGCGAGACGGAGGTCGCAAGCGACATCGTGGGTTGATGAAGTCGATTCTCGGCGGACGGCGAATTGATCAAGTCTGAATCCCTTGCTGCGCTCGGCAACTTCCGGTTAATGGTTTGCCAATGTATACGCGCCGCGGGACGATTTCAAGAAAAAGTAAGTGAAAAATCTGTCATAGTAGATTAAATCAATCCCTATAGTCTCCCCTGCGGAGACCCAGAAACGATTTGTGCTATCGCCCGATTCAACCATATTGACGGCAGGAAAACTGCCGATGAAGGAGATAATCATGCGAACGTATCGCCTCCCCCTCGCTGCCCTCGCCCTGACGCTGATCCTGGCCCCGTCGCTCTGCGCCGGCGTCGGCGCGCGGCTCGGCTTTCTCGTCCCGCAGGGCGACATCAAGGATCTCGCCAAGACCGGCTGGCGCGCCGAAGTCACCGCCGATCTCAATATGTTCCGTCTGCCGTTTCTGAGCACGGTCGTCTCGGTCGGCGCGATGGATTTCGCCGAGAAGAAGTCCGATTACACCGCCGACACGCAAACCTATACGCAGGAATCGCACATCGCCCTCACCGGCGGGGGCGTCGGCCTCCGTCTCCAACCACCGGCGGCCGCGATCAGCCCCTTCGCGGAAGCGATGCTGCGGCTGGCCTCGATCGAACAGGAGTATAAAGACGGCGCCGGCAATTCCCGCCTCGACTCGCGCACCAAGTTCGGTTATCAATTCAATGCCGGCCTGCAATTTCCCCTTGCTCCGCGCGTGGGACTCGAGGTTGGCGGCAGCTATATGAGCTTCTTCAACAACAAGTATCTCCACCACGGGGTCGAACGCGAAATCGATCTCAAAGCGTTCGGCGCCTTCGTCGGTCTGGATGTCGGAATCGGATTATGAAGATCACCGGAATTCGCGAACGATTGTTTCTCAGTATCAGCCTCCTGGTCGCAGTGGCGCTGGCTCTCTCCTGCTCCGGCAAGGAGGAATCGAAAGAACCCGCCAATCGCACCACGCCGACGACGACGGCGTCCAAACCGGCGACGGGCGCGTTTGCCGATTCGACCCTCGACCGGCTCAACCAGTTGCCGCCCAAATACGACTCGTACTACGTCCTCGACCGCCGCAGCAACACCATCTTCGGCATCGACCTGAACACCAACAAAGTGGCCGCGCGCTTGCTGCGCGAAACGCCTCTCGTGGCGATTCAGTACGACCCGGCCCGCAACTGGATCTACGAAGCCACCGGCAAGCCGCAGCCCGGCATCGCCATCTTTGACGCCGCCACCGGCCGCTACCTGCAGAAGTTCGTCCAACCCGACGTCCCGGCCGGCGTACTCTACAATCCGGTCCAGCAACGCCTGTACGTCGCCTCCGAGGATTCCAGCGTGCTGCGCGTCTTCCTGCCCGACTCGATGAAATTCATCCTCAACATCGGCCTCAACATTCAGAACATGACGCCGATTAATCCGACCACGCTCATGCCCGGCCCCGCCGGCAAGATGATCACCGCCAACGGCAAGCACGGCAGCGTCACGGAAATCTTCACCGAAAACAATTTCATGCTCCAGACTATCGTCATTCATCAGGCGTTTGCCATCGACTACGCTTATTTCTCCTACGACGGCAACTCTTCCTTCGGCTGTGATACCGAGCACGGCTCGCTGTATCGCGTCGAGTTCGGCACCGGCAAGGTGCTGGGCGAAAAACACGAGCTTAAGCGGCCGCGCTTCGTTCAACTGGAAATCGCCTCCAACACCGTCGTCGTCGCCGTCGGCAAAACCGAGGTCCTAATGCTCAACGCCGACACCTTCCGCGAAACCGGCAAGGTCGATCTCGCCGAATACGGCGAGGAAATTCTCAGCCTCGAAATTCCGCCCAAGGCCAACTACGCCGAAGTCCTGATGGACTACAAGGGCGTCACGCGCTGGCTCCGTTTCGACGTCCAGAACTGGGAACCGCTGCGACTGGTGGAACTCTATTGATCGAACCGGCGCCGCACGAATTGTCTTGACGCGGAATCCTGATCCCCTTTATTCACGCCGTGATCAGATTAGTTGTAGGACTCGGCAACCCCGGCAAGGGCTATGCCCTAACCCGGCATAACCTCGGCTTCCTCGTCGTCGATCGCCTCGTGCAAAAGCGCCGCGGCAAATACACTGAAGAGAAAGCCGACTATGTCATCGCGACGATGCGGATCGCCTCGATGCACATCCGCGTCGCCAAACCGCTGACCTACATGAACCTTTCCGGTCGCGCCGTGAAGGCCATCATGAACAGCTACGAGATCATGCCCTCGGAGTTGCTCGTTGTCTCCGACGACTTCGCCATTCCCTTCGAAACGATGCGCCTGCGCCTCGCCGGCTCCGACGGCGGCCATAACGGTCTCGCTTCGATTATCGAGTCGATCGGCACCGAGGACTTCCCTCGCCTGCGCCTCGGCATCGGCCCGATCCCCGAAGGTCGTCCGGCCGAAGAGTTCGTCCTCGAATCTTTCAGCAAAGAAGAGCTTGACCGGCTCGACAATTTCACTAAATTGGGCAGCGATTGTCTGGAGGCTGTCTTCTATGAGGGACTGACTCTGGCCATGAACAAATTTAACCGTTAGCCCTTTTCCCTGCTCTTGGGCACGCGCCGAAGAGCCTTAAGTTTTGGTCTCACGAAACTTAGTCCGGAGGGAGGTATTCTTTGCGACTCTACGAGACCACCTTTATTACTGACGCCCAGCTGCCGGAATCCGACATCGAAGCCGAGATCCGCAAGGTCGAGGACACGATTCGCGCCAACGGCGGCGAAATCGTCGAAACCCAGCGCTGGGGTGTCCGCCGCCTGGCCTATGATATCCAGAAGAAGCGCCAGGGGTACTACGCCCATTTCCTCTACAAGGGTACGACGGGGCTGCCGGCCATCGTCGACGCCGGCTTTCGTGTCAATGAACGCATCATGCGCCATCTGACCGTCGCGTCGGAAGTCGACCTCGAAGCCCGCGCCCGCGAATTGGCTGAAGACGGCTATCGCGCGCCGGTCGCCGAGGTCGCCGCGCCCCCAGCCCAGGAAAAACCCGCTGCCGCACCCGACCGAGAGGAGACCGAGTAATGGCCGATTTTGACAAACGCCGCCGCAAACCTTGCCGCCTCTGCGAAAACAAGGTCAAGGTCATCGATTACAAGGACGAACGGCTGCTGCGCCGGTTTATTCTCGAGCGCGGCAAAATCGTTCCGCGCCGCGTGTCGGGCAACTGTGCCCGCCACCAGCGCCTGATTACCACCGCCGTCAAGCGCGCTCGCATTCTGGCGCTGGTACCGTTCGCCGCCGAGACCTATCGTTAGGCGGAGCGCTCGCCGATGAATGATCGCAGCGGGCGGGCTCTCACCTTCGCCGCCGCCGGAGTGATCGCACTGATCTTCCCCGTCGCGGTGCTCGTGCCCTTGCTCAACCTGCTGCTCATCACCGGCTTCGCCGCCGTCCACTACCTCTGGCTCGCGCGCCGCTGGACCTGGTTGATCCAGGCACTCCTTGCGGCCGTCGCGCTGACCTGGGCATGGGGCGGCCCGCCCTACGCGCTCGGTCTGATCATCGTGGTGTTGATACCGGGATTGCTGATGACGACTCTTCGCTACCACCGCCGCGGCCTCGCCCTCGCCCTGCTGGGGGCCGGTTCCCTGCCGCTGCTGTTGATGCTGGCCTTTCACGGCCCGTTCACGACGCTGATCGCCTCCTTCGGCGACCAGCTCAAGGCCGTGATGCAGTCGCCGCTGGCGGCGCAGATCTACTCGCCGACCGACTATCAGAAAGCAATCCTGTATACCACCTTGCTGGCCGACAACGCCGTCTACTACCTGCCAGCGACCCTGTTGGCCTCGCTGCTCTTTGTCCTGGCAGCCGGCGCCCTCCTCGGCGAATATCTCGTCCAGCGCCAGGGCATTTTCGTCTACAAAGTGCCGCCGTTCTCGCTTTGGAAACTCGATGAATGGATGGTTGTGCCGGTCGGTCTGGCCATCATCCTGATTCTGACCAAAGAACACCTGCTGGCCGTCATCGGCTGGAACGCCTTGTTATTGCTGTTCCTGGTCTTTTCGATCTTCGGCCTCGCTTTCGTCGAGTACCAAATGCGCGTGCGCGGCTTTCCGACCGCCGTCAAAGTCGTGCTCTACCTTTTCCTGTTCCTGCTGCAATTCATCGCGGCCATTCTGTTGCCGTTGATCGCGCTCTTTGACGCCAAATTCGATTTTCGCAAAATTCGGGCAAAACAGCTCGGATGATCCGTAGCAATTAGTAGCATGGGAGATATGCAATGAAAGTGATTCTCAGAGAAGACATCGACACCCTCGGCAAGTGCGGTGATGTTGTCGAGGTCAAGGACGGCTACGGCCGCAACTACCTGCTGCCGCGCAATCTGGCCATCGCCGCCAACCGCGGCAACCTGCGCGCTATTAACGAACTCAAACAGCAGCAGGACCTCCGTCTGGCCAAGGTTCGTCGCGCCGCCGAAAGCATCAAGTCGCGCATCGAGAAGGCCTCCTGCACCGCCGAGGTTCTCGTCGGTGAAGAAGAAAAGGTCTTCGGTTCCGTCACCACGCAGAACATCGCCGACCTGCTCGCTACCCAGGGCATCGAAGTTGATCGCAAGAAGATCATGCTCGACGAGCCGCTCAAGCAGTTGGGCGTCTATACGGTGCCGATCAAGATCGCGGCCGATGTCGTCGCCAACCTGAAGGTCTGGGTCGTCAAGAAGACGGAATAATGACCAACGAAATGTTGCCGGCGAAGATTCACGGCCTGGCGGTTGATCCCGAATCGAAGTCGCCCGTGGTCATTCTCTCCACCGAAGACTCGACGCGCGTGCTGCCGATCTGGATCGGGCACTTCGAAGCCTGGGCGATCGCCATGGAGCTGCAGCAGCTTAAATCCAAGCGCCCGCTAACGCACGACCTGATGTCGATCATCATCACCGAGCTGGAGGCGCGCGTGCTGCGGATCGAGGTCACCGAACTGCGTGAACAGACGTTCTACGCCCGCATCTGCCTTGAGACCAAGGACGGCATCCACAATATCGATGCCCGTCCCTCCGACTCGATCGCCCTGGCCCTCAAAACCAAGGCGCCGATCTTCGTCAATGCCTCTCTCTTCAACATTAAGAAAGAGGAAGGCATGCCGGAGCGATTGAACGATCCGCAGTCGCTCAAAGAGCGCCTGCGCAATATTAGCCCGGAAGATTTCGGCAAGTATTCGCTGTAAACGCCGCGCGCGCTGCCGCCGCTGCGGCCGGGCGCCACGCGGGGAGCCGACCGTGAGCCACGAAAAGTATCAGCATCTGCTGGCGCTGCTGCGCGATTGCCGCCGCGTCATCGTCGCCCTCTCCGGCGGGCTCGACTCTTCGTTTCTGCTTTACGCCGCCGTGCAAGCCAACGGCGTCGCCGCCACGCTGGCCGCCATCGGCGTCTCCGATTCCCTCGCCGAATCCGAACGCGCCTTCGCCGCCGACTTCGCCCGTTCGCTCGGCCTGTCCGCGGCCAACATCATCACCATCGCCACCCGCGAAATCGAAGACGACAACTACGCCGCGAATCCGCCCAATCGCTGTTATTTCTGTAAGTCGGAACTCTATACCCGCCTCAATGATCTCGCCGCCCAACGTGAGCACGAGGTCGTCTGCGATGGTGCCAACGCCTCCGATCTCGGCGACCACCGCCCCGGCATGATCGCCGCCCGCGAACGCCGCGTCCGCTCGCCGTTGCTCGAGGCCGATTTGACCAAGGACGAAATCCGCGCCCTGGCTCGCGAGTTCGGGCTGTCCGTCTGGGATAAGCCGCAATCCGCTTGCCTCGCCTCGCGTATTCCCTATGGCAGCACCGTCACGCCGGAAAAACTCCGCCAGATCGATCAAGCCGAGTCCTTCCTGCGCTCGCTGGGCTTCACCCAACTCCGCGTCCGCCACCATGACCAGATCGCCCGCATCGAACTACCCGTGGCCGACATGAGCCGCGTTATCAATAACGGTATCCGCGAACAAATCAACCGCCGCTTCCACGAGATCGGTTTCCTCTTCGTCACGCTCGATGTCGCCGGATTCCAGTCGGGAAGTATGAATGCTATGCTGAAAGGCCGCTCCGATGAATGATGAACTCAAGCCGAATGTCGCGATGAAGGTCGTCGTCGACGGCAATGAGCGCTCGATCACCTTTGAAGAACTCACGCTCTCCAACAACCTCGCGCAGGAGGCGCTGGTCAGCTTGCTGATTCGCAAGAAGATTATCGAGGGCAAGGAATTGCTCGACGAAATCACGCGCGTGCGCAAAGAACGCTATCGCAGTGCCGACGATCAGGGCTGATGTTCCCATGACCGACCGCGCCCCCGATATTTCCGCCGTCGAACCGGCCAGTGCGCCCGACCCGGTGCTGCTGCACTGGACCACCCAGCCCGCGCGCAAACGTCGGTTTACAGCGGTACTCGTCGCGCTGCTGATCGTCGTGATGGTCGTGATCGTTTACTTCCTGACCTTTTCGGTCATCTTCACCGTCGGCGCCGGCATCATCCTCTTTGGCTCGTTGACGCAGTTCTATTTCGAGACGACGTTTACCTTCTCCGAGCGCGGAGTCCGCGTCAAATACATCTTCAATAAGATCGAGAAACCGTGGTCGCACTTTCGCTCCTACTACGAGGACAAGCACGGCGTCCTCCTTTCGCCTTTTGTGCGCCCCTCGCGGCTCGAGAATTTCCGCGGCCTTTATGTTCGCTTCGACGACAACCGCGACGAGGTCATGGCCATCGTCAAGTGCAAGATCAACATGGTGAAGGACCCGGACTGAGATGCTGCCTTACAAACAGCCCGACCCACAGCCTGATCACCCCGGCTACACCGAAGAGGAACTGGCGATCCTCGACAAGGCCGCGCGCAAGGTGGTCCAGTGGAAGATGACTGTCCCCGCGATTATGACCCTCGAATCGGTCAAGCCGCTCAACTTCATCGGCTCGCAGGCGATGGTCTTCTTCGAGCCGATCGTTCAGTCGGTCTTCTCGATCAAGGATTACGAGACGTTCCGCACCATGCTCGAACGCCGCGAGACGCTCGAACTGCTGCTGCTGCGCATCGAAGCCTTCGATGCGGTTGCCTTCCGGAAAGAGCGCCTCTTCAAGAAGCTTCAGAAAGATTACCTGCGGCAGCAGTCGTGGTTCTACCGCTTTAAGTCCGCCATTATCGGTTTCCGCGTGCCGCCGCATCTCGAAGCCGAATGGAAGGCCAAACTCGATGCCATCGATGCTGCGGAAGCCGCCGCGTCCGCCAAACCCACCGAAGGTTCTGCGTGAAATCAGTCTGCGCCACCGTCGCCGCGACCGCCGGCTACGCCGAACGTTTCCCGGAGCTGAATTTCCAGCCGCTGTCTGATACCGGCCTCAAAGTCAGCCCCATCGGCTTCGGCTCCTATCGCATCGACACCAGTTTCCCGCAGCACCGGGAGGCGCTTCGCCATGCGCTTCTCTCCGGTATCAACCTGATCGACACCAGCGCCAACTACACCGGCGGCGGCTCGGAACTGCTGATCGGCTCGGCCGTCGAAGACCTCGAAAACGAAGGCGTCCTCCGGCGCGACGAACTCGTCATCGTTTCCAAAGTCGGCTACCTGCAGGGACGTATCTACCGCCTCAGCCAGAATCTCAAAGCCGATGGCCGCGGCTATCCCGATCTCGTCGAGTTCGCCAACAACCTCGAGCACTGCATCCATCCGGCCTTCATCGAAGACCAACTCACGCTGTCGCTCAGCCGCCTCAATTGCGGCGCCATCGATGTCTATCTGCTGCACAATCCCGAATACTACCTTGCCTGGGCGCATCGCAGCGGCGTCGATTCCGCTGCGGCGCAGACCGAATACTACCGCCGCATCAAACTCGCTTTCGAGCATTTCGAGAAAGAGTGCGAGCGCGGTCGCATCCGCTACTACGGCATCAGCTCGAACACCTTTCCCGTCACACCCGCCGATCCGGAGTTCACTTCGCTCGAACGTGTCCTCGAGATTGCCAATGGCATCTCGCCGCTGCATCGTTTCCGGGTCATTCAGTTCCCCCTCAACCTGATCGAGACCGGTGGTGTCACCAATCGTACCCACGTCGACGGCCTCAGCGCTCTCGACCTCGCGCGCCGTCACAATCTGGCCGTACTGACCAATCGTCCGCTCAATGCCATCCAGGGCAGCAATCTCGTGCGTCTGTCCGAGGACAATCCGCAAGCGGCGATGTTGCGCAGTCTCGTCGGCGAAATCGACTCCGATTGGGCGCAAGCCGCGACTCTCAGCCAGATGGCCGTCCGTGCCCTCCGCTCCTCGCTCGGCGTCACCTGCGTGCTCGTCGGCATGCGCGATCCGGCCTACGTTGATGACCAGCTCGCCGAACTCACGCGGCCGCTGCGCGTCAACGACCGCCTCGAGTCCTGGCAGCGCCTCCGCCTCCGCCTCGACGGCAGCATCAGCGAAAACTAATTACCCGTCACCACCCCACGCCATTCCACCTCCACTAACTCCACCGACGCTCCGACTTCCTGCGCCGTCAGGAATCTCTTCTTGCGCCGTCAGAAATTCCTTCCTGACAGAAACCCTCGCCGCTCGTAGGTCAGGATCCCTACGATCCTGACGCTCCCGATTTCCGTAAGTCCGACTTCAGTCGGACTGCCATTCCTCCCCTCTCCCTCCGGGAGAGGGGTCGGGCGTGAAGGTGCATGCTGCTTCCCAATCAAAAAGCCGGATTTGGCTGGCGCCAAACCCGGCTTCTACCGAAACCCCTGCCCCTTACGGGAATCTTAAGTCTTCAGCTTCTTCAGTTCCTGTTCGTAGATCGTCACCAATTCGTCGAGTTGGTTCACGACCGCCTTGATCGTCTCCGGCTGCGTCAGATCGACACCCGCCTTCTTCAACTGCTCCATCGGGTAGTCGTTGCCGCCCGAGCGCAGCAGCGTCAGGTAGCGATCGACCGCCTCCTTGCGCACCTTGGCATCCTTCGACTGAATCCCCTGCACCAGCTTGGCCGAGGACGCAAAACACGTGGCGTATTGATAGACGTAATACGGGCTGTTGTAGAAATGCGGGATGCGCGTCCAGATCAGATCGTACAGCTCATCCATTGTGATCGAGTCCCCGAAGTAGTCCAGCATGATTTGCCGGTAGACCTCGCTCAGCACCTCCGCCGTGACCGGCTGCCCCTGCTCGACCAGTTGATGCGCCCGGTGTTCGTAATCGGCGAACATCACCTGCGTATAGAAGGTCCCCACGATGTTGTCGATCTGCTGCTCCAGCAGCTTGATCCGCTCCTTCGGGTCGGTCGTGCGCTTCAGCATGTAGTCGAGGAATAGATGCTCGTTCAACGTCGAGGCCACTTCCGCGACGAAGATCGTGTATTGCGACGTCGCAAACGGCTGACTCTCGTGCGACAACTGCGTGTGCATCGTGTGCCCCAGCTCGTGCGCCAGCGTAAAGACGCCATCCAGCGTGCCGTTGAAATTCATCAACATAAACGGATGCACCCCGTACACACCCGCCGAGTACGCACCCGTCCGCTTGCCCTCGTTCTCGTACACGTCAATCCATCCCGAGGCGGTCGCCTTCCGCAGCTTCTCCTGATACTCCTTCCCCAACGGCGCGACCGACTCCACCACCCACGGCAACACTTCGTCGTAATCGTATGACTTATCCTGATCGACCACCGACACCGAACCGTCGTACAGGTGATAACTGTCGAGCTTCAGCGCCTCCTTGCGCAGCTTGTAATAGCGCTGCATCGGCCCGCTGCCTGCCTTGACGCTGGTGACCAAGTTGTCGTACACCGCCATCGGCACGTTGTCGCCGTCCAGCGCCGCCGCCAGCGTCGACGAGTGATTGCGCGCCTGTGCCAGTGCCCAGTCGCGTTGGCAGATGCCCGCGTAAATTGCCGCGTAGGTGTTTTCGTTGTCCTTGTACACCCCGTACATCGTCTCAAAGGCCAGCTTGCGGTCCGCCTGGTTGCGGTTGTTCGTCAGCAACTGGCTGTATTCGCCCGGCGTCAGCAAAATCTCTTTGCCGTCGGAAAAGGTCGCTTTGCGAAATTTGATGTCGGAGGTCGACAACTCGGTAAACGCGGTCTGCGGCGCCTGGTTGAACGGCTGAAAATACGACAGCAATTGCTCGCCTTTCTCGTCGAGAATATGCTGCTGCTGCCGGTACAGATCCGTGATCGGGAACCGATAGGCCGCCAGCTCAGGTGTACTGTCGAGCCATTGCTGCATCGTCGCCCATGGGATCGCCAGCAACTCCGGGTTGAACCACGCCGTCGCCGTGCTGAACTTCGCAAACATCAACTGCACTTGCTGCAGCTTCGCGGCAACGTCGTTGTCCTTAGTGTTGACGTCGCGCTGTAACTGCGGATAGCGGTACACCTTGTAGGCGATCATGTTCATCTCGTCGCTGAGCCGGAACGCCTTGAGCAGGTTGGCCGCGCCTCCGGCCAGCGTTCCCTTCAGCGCCGCGTACTCGTTCATCTTCTGTTCCATCTGCTGGCGGTCTTTTTCCCAGGCATCCCAGCCCGGGTAAATGTCGCCGAAGTTCCACTTGTACTTCGGATCAATCTCCGCCCGGTTCTTGGTCGTCGGCATCGCCGCCTGCGCTGCCAGGCTCAGCACCACTACCAACGCGACGGCTCTGTAAACCGCCGCGCGCGCACGTTTTGCAAGTTGCATCTCTCGATTGGCTCCTTCCTATGATTCAGTTCGATTATAATTCGATACGATAAGAGACCGCCCCCGGTTGCCTCGCGACGCAGAAAAATCGAGTATTTTGATCGATGCCCGCCCTCAGGCACTCACGTCAATTCCGCTCGACCCGCCGTTAAGCTTCCGCGCCAGCCAATTGTCGACCGAAATTCGCCCCGGCCCCGCCAGGATCAGCAGCACAAACACCGTGGCGAACAGCAGCGGTAGCTCCTGCTTGGCCCAGGGATCGTTGGTGTGCACGATCAACGCCGCCACCAGCATCGTAACCAAAAGTGGAATCGCGGCCGCCCGCGTGCCCAAGCCGAAGATGAGTGCCAGCGAGCAGAAAAACTCTGCAAACACCGCCAGCGTCAAACTCACTTCGCTCCCCAACCCGATCGGATCGGCCCAACTGCTCACGCGTTCGCCGTAATTCGCCAACTTGCCCCAGCCGTGTGCGAACAACATCATGCTCCCCGTCGACACGCGCGCGATTAACAGCCCGATATCCGCACTGCGCCCGTAGTTGCCCGGCGCCACGATGATCTTCAGCAGTCCTTTCATTTCCTCTCCTGTCTTCTACACTCAATGTTGATCTAAATACGCCGCTCGCCCCGCTTTCTGCCAATTCGACCCAACAAAAAAAGGGCGGGTGAATCACCCGCCCTCGCAGTTTGCCGCATACGTGCCGTTTAGTCCTTGGCGATCGGGCCCGCCGGCGGCACGGTCACCTGTACCGGCGCCCGCAGCAGGAATTGCACTTCGGTACCCGAGTGCAGCGTGATGTCGTTCTTACCTGCCGCTGCCGCTGCCGCCGCACCGGCCGCCGCACCCGCTGCCGCTCCGATCTCGGTTCCGCCCTTCTTGCCGGTTACCTTGCCGATGATTCCGCCCACCAGCGCGCCGCCGCCAATCAGGCCGATCTGCTCCTTGGTGTGCGAATCCTTCTTCTCTTCAATCGGATAGGTGTCGATCTGCACCTGCTTGCCGGTGCGATCCGCGATGCTGACCAGGCTGAATGCCAACTCCGCCGGCGTCTTCAGGCGGCCCGATTCCACCACCTTGTTGAGTACGCCCACCGCCTGGGCGCCCTTCTCAAACAACACATCGCCGTTGTACACGACGTTTTCCAGAATCTCCGCGCGGAATTCCGTACCCGTCACGTGAATATCCGTGTCGATCGAGTCGATCAGCACGATCTTCACCAGCGAGCTTTCCGGAAGCGTCACAACTCTGGCCTTGGCCGGCTCTTCCTTCTTGGTCGGCGTATCCTTCTTCTGGGTCGTCGTTTCGCCGCTCGGCTTCTGCGCCACCGGCTTGTTCGTTGCCGGCTGCTGCGTCGTCGCCTGATCCGTTGTCGGTGTCTGACCCATGCCCGTGGTATCGGTCGTCTGAGCGTTCTCCCCGCCCTGGTTCTGCTGCTGCGATGACTGCTTGCTGCAGCCGGCGATCAACGCCACCGATAACAACAGGGCGAATACGATGTACAGTCTTGTCTTCACGTGTACTTCCTCCTGGCTTCGTGTCTTAGAGTTCGATTACTCTACTCTCTTCGGATTTCCTCTCCGGTAATTTCACCTTCTGTTTTATATACAGCAATCAGGCACGCAAATTCCAAAAAACTGACAAGCCCCCGTATGACAACGCCTTAGAATCCGGCTTCAGCGCGCAATCTGCCACTTGGCTGCAAATTGGTCGGCAACTTCCTTCGACACCAGCTTCTCCGCCAGCATCAACGCAAACTCCATCGCCGCTCCCGGTCCCATACCGGTAATCAGATTCCCATCCACGGTCACCTTCTGATTCGTCACTTTCGCTCCCGCAGCCGCCAATCGATCATTGAACCCCGGATCGCCCGTCGCCCGCTTGCCGCGCAGCAAGCCCGCGCCCTCACCCAGGACGTGGCTCGGTGCCGCGCAAATCGCCGCCACGATCTTCTTGGCCTGAAAATGCTGCTTCGCCAGCTCGATCACCTTGTCCGAATGTGCCAGACTCTCCGCGTTCATGCGGCCACCCGGGAAAATAATCGCATCAAACAACCCTGTGATCTGATCCACCGTTTTGTGCGGCATCACCGTTGTCCCGTACGCCGCATGTACCGCGCCCGGACGCAGCGCCGCAATCGTCACCTTTACGCCCGCCCGCGTCAACACGTCGATCGGCGCTACCGCTTCGATGTCTTCGAAGCCGTCCGCCATCACCAGCAATGCCGTTTTTTCCATCAGTATCCACTCCTTCGCGCGTTCGACGATTCTACGCACTCCGCCCGCAGTTCAACAAGTTTTACTTCTGTGCTGGAACCAAATTCGAGAGAAAAAGCTATGGCAGAAAACCGTGTTCACCGAAGCGAAATGCTCCCGGAAAGTCGGCGCGCTCCTGCTTGCGCTTGGCCTGCCATGATTCAATCTGCAGACAATACGCCGTGATGTGCTCGATCTCGCTGCGCGCAATCTCGGCGTAGTCGGCTCCGCGCCGCAGATGCGGAAAATACTTGTTCACCAGAGACTGCATCTTCTCGGTCGCTTGCTCGATGTCGGTCATGATTTCGACTCGGCCGCGCACCTGCACGCTCTCGTACTCGACGCTCATGTTCGTCGCCGTCTTGGCCGGTAGCAACCGCCCCATCCGCGTCGCCGTCAACGTCGCCCGCGGATCGCGCTCGATCGCCCGCCGCGTCTCGCCCTCTTTGGCGCCGTGCAGATAGATGCAGTTCGTCGCCCGCTCATAGTAGAAGATGTTGCTCACCAGATGCGGATAGCCCTCTTGATGCAGCGCCACAATCGCGTACGGCGCCCGCTCCAGGAAGCGCCGAATCCACTCGTCATCGGCGACCTGCCGGTCGCTGCGCCGCAGCTTCGGAAATTGCGCTTCGTTCTGGCTCATCGAACCCGCCCGGTCATTCCGCCTCGCAGGTTGACACCGGAGCCGGGGACGACTGCGCCGCCTCTTCGCGCTTCGGCTGCCGACCCTTTGCCAAAGTCAACACTGCGACGGCTGTCACGATAATCGCCGCTGCAATCAAAGTCCGCGCCGACAACGCCTCGCCCGCAAACGCCCAGCCCACGATCACCGCCACCACCGGATTCACAAACGCATACGTCGACACTTTCGCCGGCGTGCTCACTTTCAGCAGCCAGACATACGCCGCAAATGCCAGCGAGCCGATGATCGCCAGATACAGCAGCGCCGCCACCGACTTGAGGGTAAACAAACTGATATGGAACTGCGGCAATTCGCCGATCATCGCCCCCATCGCCAGCATCGTCGCGCCGCCGACTAGCATTTGAATTCCCACCGACAACAGTCGCGACTGCGGCAAATCGACATGCCGCGAGTAGATCGACCCCGACGCCCACGACAGCGTCGCCATAAGCACCGCCACCGCGCCGATTGTACTCACCGGCGCACCGCCCAGGTTGCCCGGTCCGACCAGCACCACGATCCCCGCAAATCCCATCACCAGCCCGGCGATCACGCTTGAGGCCGGTTTCTGCCCATTCGGTCGCAGCCAATCTATCAGCACCATCCAAAACGGCATCGCCGCCACCATCAACGCTGCCAGTCCCGACGGCACATATTGCTCCGCCCAAGTGACCGTCCCCGTCCCGCCGACCACCAACAGAAGTCCGATGATCCCGCTGTTGCGCCACTGCGCCGGAGTCGCCGCAACGGCGCCGCTCGCCCGCGCCCACAAGTACAACAGCGACCCGCCGATCAGGAATCGGATTCCCGCCGACAACAGCGGCGGAATCGTTTCGATCGTGAACCGAATCGCCAAATAGGTCGATCCCCAGATCAGGTAGATCGCCAGGAAGCCGACGACGATGCGCCAGCGGGCGGTTGTTGATGATTCAGTCATTGACCTTTCCACTTGGAAGTTCACTCAGCGGCAACGGACCATTTTCTTTAAACGTTTCCAGCGCAATCACCGTGCGCGTGTTGCGCACCGTCTTGATCGCTCCCAGCTTGTCGCGCAAGAATTGCCCCAGCGCTTCCGTGTCGCGCACCCGCACTTTCACCAGGTAGCAATCTTCCCCCGCGATATTATGCACTTCCAGCACCTGCGGCAGTGCCGTCATCTCCAGCGCCGTCTGGCAGGTGTTGACCGGCTCGTCCGCGCGCACAAAGACAAACGCCACCAACCCCAGATCGAGCGCTTTCGCATCGAGCCGCACATCATAGCCGCTGATAACCCCCCGCTGCACCAGCTTCTTGATCCGCTCCGCCGTCGCTGAGGGAACAATCCCAATCTTTTTGGCGATATCAGAATTGGGGATTCGTGCGTCTTCCTGGAGAATCTGCAGGATTTGCTTGTCTAATTCGTCAATCATAAGATTGTACCACCATTTCGTCGAATTATGTGCTAAGATTTACGGATATCGTTGCATTATGTTGCAAGAAACTACATTTTCTGCAAAAATAGTTTGGTTTGCATCGATCGTCAACCCAAAAAATCTTCGCCTTCGTCGCCCGTAAGTCGTTATAATTAAAGAAATGAGGATTTACACACTGGCAGAAAATCGGAGGTAATATGGCCGAACATGCTGAAGATACCAGAGTCAAGGACGCACTCGAGCTGCTCAACAGCTACGCCCGCGACAAGAAAGTGGAATTGCAGGATATGCTGACCGGCAAGTATAGCAACCTTAAATCCGCCGTTTCCAATGTCGGCGCCCGGCTGCAGCAAGACGCCGGCGAAATCTATGCGACCGGCAAAGAAAAGACCGTCAAGCTGGCCAAGGATCTCGACAAGAACGTACACGACAACCCGTGGCCTTATATCGGCGGCGCCGCTCTCGGTGCGCTGATCGTTGGCTACCTGCTCGGTCGCTCGCAGAAGTAGTTTCGGTACCTCTGACCACGTGTTTGTCGAAATTGCAGGTCGAAACCCCTGACGGCAAGACTCTATGAACACCGCAATTGACGGCGGGGTTTCGACATTTCGCGTTCGATATTTCGATATACAGTCAGAATGAGGATTCGATCGTGGGATTTCTCAAGGGCTTGATATTCGGATTGGCGGGCAAATCGATCCAAACCGCGATCGATATCGCCAGAGCCGAACTGGCGATTGCGCTGATTCGCGCGCTCGGCGGCCTGCGCAAGCTGATCATCCTGCTTTCGCTCTGGCTCTTCCTGCTGGTTCTGCTCGTCGGCGGTCTGGTGATGATCCCGGTCGCGCTCTGCGTGTACATGCCGTGGGCGCCCGAAACCAAGCTGATTGTGCTCCTGGCCTTCGCCGTTGTCTACATCGGCATCCCCTTGATCGCCCTGATGGCCGTCCTCTCCGAGCGCCGCTGGCTGAAACTCTTCAAGGTCGACGACCTCCTCGCGAAAGTCATTCGCAAGCGCGAATCTTCGTAGGTCGAAACCTCTTACGGCAAGACCTCGACTTTCACTCCGCACCCCGAGGGGTTTCGACACTCTTCCCAGACCAATCCCCCCTACGGCTCACACGGCGCCGGCCCCGCAGCAAAAATGTAATTGATCAAATACACCGCGTCGGAAATCGAAATCGCCCCGCTGCAATCCGCATCACCGGACAATAGCGGCACCGGCGCCGGCCCTCCGGCAAATATGTAATTGATCAGAAACACCGCATCCGAAATCGAAATCTGTCCATTACCGTCCGGGTCGCCAATCTTCATGACGCGGAACGAAAACACCTGATTCGACCAGGTTACTCCCGTGCTCACGTCGGTCGCCTTGACCTTCCACCAGTAATTCGTCCCCCAACTCAATGGCTCGCCGATCTGGTACGTTGTGTCAGTAATGCCCGCGATGATCGTCGCAAAGCTGAAGTTGGGATAGAGCGCAATGTGAAGCTCGTAGCGCACCGAATCGAACGGATCAAAGTCGCGCGAGCGCGTCCACTGCAAATTCGGCATTGTCGTCGTCAAGGCCGGCGTCAAACCGTCGGGCGGCGACAGCAAATCGAAATGCGTCGGCGCGATGTTTTCGCCGTTCAGCCAGAACGACCAGATCGCCGAGTACGCCGATTCCTCGTAGTAATCGCTCGCCTTCACCCGCCACCAGTAGTGCTGATCTTCCGTGAGGTAAAACGGAACATTCACCGTCGTCAGCGAATCACTGCCTGGTTGCGCCGTAAACGGAACGAAGAAGGCGAACGAGCTGTCATTGGTAACTTCAAAGGTCAGAAGCAAGCTGTCGCCTTCAGCGTCGGGCACTCTTCGGATTGTGAGACTCGGCTGCGGGCTGGTCACAATTCCGCCATTCGCAGGCGCAACCAACTGCGGTATGGAGGGCACGCTGTTCATGCGGAACATCAGCTCCGCCCAATTCGACCACCCGAGCGAGTTGCTGACGCGCAGCCGCAACCAGTACGTCTGTCCATCGATCAGCGGCGCGCCGCCATACACCACAAACGTATCCGCCGACACCACCGGCGCCGGATTCCACATTTCGGCATACTGCCAGTCGTTGTCGGTACCAACCGCGATCTCGAATGCGGTCTGGGGATAAAGCCCGGTCGTATCCGAATAGTCCCATGCAATCAACGGCGCGGCTGACACCACATGCAGCGGCTCAGATTCTCCGTCAACTGCGATACCCGCGACGACTGGCGTTTCCAGCAGATGAAGCGTGACAACCATCGTATCCGCGAGGAAACCGTCCGAGACCACAATTGCGAACGAAGTATCGGAATCATCAAGCTGGGGCGTCCCGAAGCAGCTATCGTCAGCAGAATCCAACCACGACGGCAGATTCATGAACGAGTAGCTCGCGCTCGGCCCGTCGCTGTCTTCCGACGTCGCGATGTAAGTAAACGGCACCCTCTTGACGATCGTCAAGTCCGACTCAGACGTCAGTACTGGCGGCGCATTTTCACAACCCACACCATATGCTCCGATCAAGACCCCGCAGGAGTTGTTGGCGGGGGCGCAGGGTGAGCTGTTTCGAATTGTGTAAATGCCGTTTTCTTCATCGCAGAATATAGGCAGCAGCGAAAAAACTCCGAGGGTGTCAAATTCTGAAGTTGAGTCTGGGAACCCGGTAAACCAAAGCTCGCCTCCGGCATAAATATTACTGCAATGGATGTAAACATTCTTCCAGCGGCTGTCAAACTCTAGCGGCGAGTTGAGGACCATATTACAGCTATCAAGAACAAGATTTGACAATCTACCGTCCACTCGCGTGATGTCGCCGACGAGCGTAGTATGCCTAAAATCCAAAATTTCAACGAAGTTCGCCGGTGCAATTGACACAACTTCTCCGTTTATCATGCTCCAGATTGAGTACACCCTTGACTCTTGACTCACTAATAGACCGCCGATCTGGGATGAATCTACAATGACAATTCCGCCTGCTCCAGTCTGCAGTAGCCCCGATACAACTGACGATTCGATTCTCTGGAATGATCCATCAACTGCGGTAATCTGCCCCTGAACCGTTGAGCTAAACGTGACCAAATCATCATTAGAACCCAGATTCACCGACACTACCGATGAAGACTCCAGTTGCAGCTTGGTGTAACGGGTGTAGCTGAGACTACTGCTCACAGGGCAGAATATCTTACTTCCCCTTATCAGAAGCAGTCCAGGTGAATCAACCATTATCTCTCGATCGTGAACTTGACACTCATCCAACACTACATCAACCCAATCGGGGAAATCGCCAAACACTCTGATGCCTGTTCCGTCCATTAGACAACGCCTGAGTGTGAATCCTGCAGCTTTCGAAAGAACACCGTAATCTCCGCCGTTTCTAATCGTGAAACCCGTCACCACAGTGCTTGAATCCTCACCTTGCACGAATCTAAACACACTTGCTGTATCAGCAATAGTTGGAACAATTGCGGTATCTCCGTCGATTACAGTCTGTTCAATGTGTATTGAGTCACCATCAATTAGATATTCACTGGCAACAACGACTCTCTTTCCAAGCAAGTTAAGGCGTTCGTAATAGACCCCTTCATCTACAAGTACTGTATCGCCATTAACCGCAGAATCGATCGCCGCCTGAATCGTCGGGTACTCGCTCGGCACGTACCGGATTCTCCCCACAGTCGGCTCGTAAGCCATTGCTCCGATGTCATTCCGACTGCCGTCAGGGTCATTGTAAGAGGCGCTGGGATTGCCTCGATCGATGCACGGGGAATCTGATTGTAGTCGAAAATCACTGCTGTCTGAATTCATAAACCTTGGATCGCTCGATATGCCGTTTGGACCGGGGGAATTCACACTTCCATTAGCCCAAACGTCGTTGTAGTCTCCCACAGCATAAGGATAGAATGCCTCCAATTGATTCTGGGCCAGGATGTTGTTCTGAACATTTGCCGCCCCACCGTAAATGGCAATCCCCTTTGTGTTTCTCACGATCGTGTTATTCACAATCTGACAATCGACACAATTGTTGATGTAGATGCCCGCGGCAGCCTCTGCTGTCCCCGTATTGTCACGAATAATGTTGCGCTCAATACGCGCCCTCAGCCCGCCTGGTGGCGAGCCGATGCCGACGCCATGTGCGCAATGATTATCGTAGATTTCGTTCCCGATTATTTCCAGAAAGCTGGGCAGTGCACCACCGCCGCCAATGCCGCCTCCTGTGTTAGTCCCATAGTTCCCGTGAATTCGGTTGTACCGGAGCTTTGCGGCTGACCAGACGAAACTGATAGCACCACCATCACCGTCCCATGAGCAGTTTGTGATCACGCAGTTCTGGATTACTGGGGATGAGCTCTCAATCCTAATGCCGTGGGCATTTGTTGCATCCCGAATCGTGAAGCCATCGAGAACCGATGTTGTATCTTCGCTGTCGATAAACCGAACGACTGGGAGTCCCGGCGTGCTGGAGCTGATAATTGTTGTCTCCGAGCCCGTCGAACTCAACACCACTGCTGCTTTGCCGTCGAATCTCAGGTTCTCCGTATACACCCCCGGCCCCACCAACACCGTATCCCCATCCACCGCCGCATCTATCCCCGCCTGAATCGTCGCCTGATCCTGCGGCACCCGGATCGTCGCCGCCAACACGCAATGACTAATGACCAACAATACCAACCCAACTTTGACAAGGCGCATAAGCCCTCCGATATGTTATATGAGGAGCAACTGCTCTAATATAAGACCTCATGCCCGCTTTGGTCAACCCATATTCGACAAAAAGGTCGCCCTACTGCGCTATCAGCCCTTCCCTTTTCTCTTGCCCCTATCATCTTCTTTGCCGATCTTCCTCGTCGATATTCGTATCACTTTGAAATAATGATCGATCCAATTCGGAGATAATAATGCCCGCGAAGAAACCCTCTTCCGCCAAGTCCCGCGTGGCCAAATCGCCGCGCACGAAATCCGCCGCCAAAAGACCGGCCCGCACACCCAAGCTCAGAACCGTCGCCGCCGCTCCGCCCACCGACAGCATCCAGTCGGTCCTGCAGGAGCACCGCCTCTTCCCGCCGTCCAAGGATTTCGCCGGCCGCGCGCACATCAAAACCGTCGCCGAGGCCAACCGCCTCCGCGAACGCGCTGCCAAAAACCCGGTGAAATTCTGGGAGGAACAGGCGCGTGATCTGATCTGGTTCAAACCGTGGAAGAAACCTTTCGTCTGGAAACACCCCTTCGCCCAGTGGTTCATCGGCGGCAAAATCAACATCTCCTACAACTGCCTCGACCGCCACGTCGCCACCTGGCGGCGCAACAAGGCCGCCATCATCTGGGAGGCCGAAAGCGGCGAAACCCGCACGCTCACCTACCAGCAGCTCCTGATGCAGGTCTGCCGCTTCTCGAACGTGCTCAAATCGCTCGGCGTGCAGAAAGGCGATGTCGTCGCGATCTACATGGGCATGACCCCCGAGGCCGTGATCGCCATGCTCGCCTGCGCGCGCATCGGCGCGACCCACAACGTCGTCTTCGGCGGCTTCTCCGCGGAAGCTCTCCGCGAGCGCATCAACGATTCCAGGGCTGTCGCCGTCATCACGCAGGACGGCTCCTTCCGCCGTGGCGCGATCGTGCCGCTGAAGGACAACGTCGATGCCGCCCTCGAGGACGCTCCCACCGTGCAAAACGTCGTCGTCTACAAGCGCGTCGGCAACGAGGTCAACATGATGATCGGCCGCGACCATTGGTGGCACGAGCGCATGCTGGTGCCCTCCGAGCCGTGCCAGGCCGAGCCGCTCGATGCCGAGCATCCGCTCTTCATCCTCTACACTTCCGGCTCGACCGCCAAACCCAAAGGCATCTTGCACACCACCGGCGGCTACATCACGCAGGTCGCCTACACCACGAAAATGGTCTTTGACCTGCGCGAGGACGACCTCTATTTCTGCATGGCCGACATCGGCTGGGTCACCGGGCATTCGTACGTCGTCTACGGCCCGCTCGCCCATGGCGCCTCGGTCATGCTCTACGAAGGCGCACCCAACTATCCCGCGCCCGACCGCATTTGGGACATCATCGAGCGCCACAGAGTAACCGTCTTCTACACCGCGCCGACGGCGATCCGCGGCTTCATGCGCGCCGGTGAACAATATCCGATCCAGCATAACATGTCGTCGCTGCGCCTGCTCGGCTCGGTCGGTGAACCGATCAACCCCGAGGCCTGGATGTGGTACTACACCCTCATCGGCGGCAAGCGCTGCCCGATCGTCGACACCTGGTGGCAGACCGAAACCGGCGGTATCATGATCTCGCCGCTCCCCGGCGCGGCCACACTCAAACCCGGCTCCTGCACTTTGCCCCTGCCCGGCATCGTCGCCGATGTTGTCCGCAAGGACGGCACGCCGTGTAAGCCGAATGAGGGCGGCCTGCTCGTCATCAAGCATCCCTGGCCCGGAATGTTGCGCACCATCTACGGCGATCCGCAACGCTACAAGGATGTGTATTGGAAAGATTTCCCCCCAACCAAGTCGCGTCCCGGCTATTACCTCGCCGGCGACGGCGCCCGCCGCGATCCCGATGGATATTTTTGGGTGGTCGGGCGTATCGATGACGTCGTCAACATTAGCGGCCACCGACTCGGCACTGCCGAAGTCGAGAGCGCCCTCGTCTCGCACAAGACCGTCGCCGAGGCCGCGGTCGTGGCCCGTCCCGACGATCTCAAGGGCTCGGCGCTGGTGGCGTTCGTCACGCTCAAGAGCAATGTCAGTTCCGAGGCGGCCTTCCTCGAAGAACACCGCGACATCTTGCGCGAGCACGTCATGAAGGAGATCGGCCATATCGCGAAGATCGACGATATCCGCTTCACTGACGCCTTGCCGAAGACCCGTTCCGGCAAGATCATGCGCCGCTTGTTGCGCGAAATCGCCCACGGCAATGTCGTCACCGGCGACACCACGACTCTGGAGGACTTCTCCATCCTTGAGAAACTCCGCCAAGACGAGGAATAGCGGCAGCCGCATTCACTAGCGTCGCCGGTCCTCGCGAAGTATCGGTGGGTTGGACATTCTTGTCTGACACGGGAATGTTCCAAATCACCTCGCCGTCAGGATTTACCGCGACCCCGACACTTCGAATTCACGTGGGTCCGACTTCAGTCGGACTTGCACCTCGCTGTTGCACCGCGCCGACAAGATCAACGCGCCGTCAGGAATCCCTTCCTGACGGCCAGCTGTTGTTCACAATCCCTACGACCCTGACATTTCTGGGTTCACTTGTGTCCGACTGAAGTCGGACCCACGAAATCGAGCGGTGCCCCACCGCTTGCGGTGGGTTTTCGGTTTCTCAGTAGCCACCGCCCGCGCAGCGTCCCGAAGAACAAAGGATCGCGGTGAGATAAACGTTGCGGCAGGTCTTGATCCCGCGCGCCTTGAATGCTGATCGTCCCCCTCTTCCTGCCCGTGCGGGATTGTGACCTGCCGCCATCCTTCTGGCCCTCAGAAACTGCAGCCAATCTGGGTTCCCGCCTCCGCGGGAATGACACTTACTCCCCTCTCCTCTTGGGAGAGGGGCCGGGGGTGAGGGCGCTTGGATCCTCCTCAAATATCTCCTTGCTTGCCGACGTTCAAAGCGCTATCTCCTCCGCATGAAGAACCGCACGCTCCTCACCCCCGCCGGGGGCGCAATCATCGCGGTCTGTTTCTTCCTCCCCTGGCTTCGCATCTCCTGTATGGGCACCTCCAGCTATTCCGGCGCCGGCTTTGGCGGCATCTACTGGGCGATCTTCGCCGGCGGCCTCGCGCTGATCCTCGGCTACCTGCTCTTGCGTCGTCTGAAACGCCTCGAATACCTGATGTCGCTCGTCGCCGCCGTCAGCATCATCACCGTCGCCGTCATCTTCTACGGCATCATGACCATCGCGTCCGGCAAACGCGTCCTCTTCTTCCGCGTCGGCCCCGAGGACGTCAATTTGCGGCTGCAGGTCGGCAGCTTCGGAACGTTGTTTGGCTTCATTCTAGCCTGGGTTGGCGCACTCCCCGCCGGACTGAAATCGCGCCTGCGCCGCCGCCCGCGCGCCGCCACGCCCGCCGCGGCCGAATTCCCGCCTGAACTCCCCGCCGACAAACGCACTTCCGCTTGATTTTTCGACCCGCTTCATGTTACTTGAGCACGATTTCCAAACGTGGATTCAATTCGTCTAACTACGGAGACTGACCGCGCACACGCATGTTCAAACTGACCAGCCCCCAGCACGGTAACCGCTTCACCTGGCGTCTCGCCCCCGGCACTTATATCGCCGGCCGCGATCCCCAGGTCGATTTGGTAATCAACGATTCCACGGTCTCGCGCCGCCATGCGCGTATCGTCGTCGTCGATGATCAGACCATTCGCCTCACCGACCTCGGCTCGCTCAACGGCACGCAGGTCAACGACAAACGCATCACCGATACCGTCGATCTCAAAGTCGGCGATACCATCGCGATCGGCAACGTCGGCTTCCTGCTGCTTTCCGAAACCATTCCCGAAACCCGGCCGCAACCGCTGTTGTCGCAGGTCTCGATTGTCGATGAACGCGACGGCGGCACCTCGATCTCCGCGATTCCGCTCGAGGAGGCGCTGCAAGCGCCGCAACGTGAGTCGGCCAACCCGGCAGTCTTCAAGGCGATCGCCGATATGGCCAAGATGCTGATCCTGCCGCAAAGCGTGGACGAGATGTTCAGCCAGGCGCTCGACCTGCTGCAACAGATCGTCAAGACCGAGCGCTCGGCTATCTTCGCCGCCGATGAGTCTACCGGCAACGTCACCCTGCTCAACTACCGTCTTGCCAATCAGTCCGGCTCGCAGCAATTCACGATCTCGCGCACTATCGTCAAGGAAGTCCTGAACAACAAGAACGCCGTCTTCTTCTCCGATCTGATCTCCGATGAACGCTTCGCGCGTCAGGAGTCGATCGTCGTCGCCGGCATCCGCTCCGTCATGGCCGTGCCGATGGTCGACGAAGACAAGGTCATGGGCATCCTTTACGTCGACACCAACGATCCAGCCCAGCGCTACAACGAGGACACCCTCAAAGTCGTCGCCACTTTCGGCAACATTCTCGCTGCCAAGATCACCAATCACAATCTGCTGAAAGAACGGCAGGAAAAACAGGCGCTCGAGTCGGAGCTGAACATCGCCTCCCAGATTCAGGAAGGCTTGATGCCGAAAATTCTTCCGGCCATCCCCGGCTATCTGTTCCATGCCTTTCAGATGCAGTGCAAGATGGTCGGCGGCGATCTGTATGACGTGGCGCTGCTCCCCGACGGCCGCGTGCTGTTCCTGCTGGCCGACGTTTCCGGCAAAGGCATGGGCGCCGCGCTGTTTGCGTCCAACATTCTCTCCGCATTCCGCATGTTGCGCGCGCTGCCGAAATTCGACGTCGTCGACGCCGTTGCTAAGGTCTCCGAGCAGATGGAAAGCACCAGCCGTGGCGGCGATTTCGCCACCGTCTTCATCGGCGTGCTCGATCCGGCCGCCCACGCGATCGAATTTGTCAATGCCGGCCACAATCCGCCGATACTCGTCAGCCTCGATGGCAGCCATCGCCACCTCGATTCCACCGGCATCCCGATCGGTGTCTTCTCCGGATTCGCCTGGAGTCGCAACTCGCTGACGCTCACCCCCGGTGACCGCGTCATTATCTTCACCGACGGTATCCCGGAGGCCACCAATGCCAACGGCGATCTCTATTCCGACGAACGCCTGGAGAAATTCGTCATCGACCGGCGCAATGAGCCGATTCCGAATCTGACTACGGCTCTGATCGGCGATGTCTCCAAATTCGTCGGCGAGGCGCCCCGCAGCGATGATATCACGCTGATCATTTTCGAGCGGCAGGCGTAAACCGCCGCTTTTCCCTTGCCCGCTTTTGATCCGGCAGCCAAATTGCCTTTGTGAAAGTCAAGAAACCATCTCCGCGTCCGGCTCCAGCCACGACCGCTCCAAGCTCGTGGTTTGCCGTCACCGACCCGTCCGAACGCAAGGCGCTCCTCTGGATCGTCGGCATCGGCCTGCTGCTGCGTTTGATCTACATCCTGCAACTCAAGAGCAGCATCTTCTGGGGCAACTACGTGCTCGACGCGCAGGCGCTCGATCTCTGGGCCAAGCAGATCGCGGACGGACAACTGGTCGGCACCCAGCCGTTCTTCCGCGCGCCGCTCTACGCCTACCTGATCGGCCTGATCTATGCCGTCTTCGGCACCTCGCCGTTGCCGGTGATTCTCTTCCAGACCCTGCTCGGCGTCGGCATTGTTTATCTGACGTTCACTTACGCCCGCCGTCTCTTCGACACCAAAATCGCCGTTGTCGCTGCTGCCGTGACGGCCGTCTGGCCGACCTTGATCTACTACGAGGGAGAACTCTCGATTACCACTCTCGAAGTTGCCGTCGGTCTGGCCGCGCTCATTTTTGTCCATCGCGCTGTCGACCTGCGTACTCGTTCAAGTCTCCTTGCCGCCGGACTCTTGCTCGGTCTGGCTGCGATCACCCGCCCGACTTTCCTGCTGCTCTTCCCACTACTGCCGCTGGGCTTGTGGCGTTTGCCTGCCGGCGAGGTACGAACGACGATCGGCAAGGCGGTGGCGACTTTCACGATCGCGCTGATTCTTCCCATCTTGCCGGTGACGCTCCACAATCTCGTCTTCGGCCACGATTTCGTGCTGATCGCGTCACAGGGCGGATCAAACTTCTACCTCGGCAACTCCGCTACTGCCGACGGCATCACCGCTCAGCAGATCGGCGTCGCCCAGTACGATGCTGTCATGCAGGACAACATCGCCTCCATCGCCGTCGCCGAACGCGAGCTGGGACGCAAGCTCAAAGACTCCGAGGCTTCCGCCTACTGGATGAACCGTGCCTTCTCCGACATCTTCGCCGATCCCGCCCGTGCGCTGTTGCTGTTCGCCAAGAAGGTCTATCTCTTCTGGCATGGGCAGGAAATCTTTAACAACAAGTCGCTTTACTACGCCGGCGAGTATTCCTGGTACATGCGCGCGTTCCTCTGGAAAGCCGGACTCAACTTCCCTTCCGGCTTGCTGTTTCCGCTGATGCTGGCCGGCATCCTCATCGCCCTCCGCGATCGGCACGCCCTGCTTGTTCCGGTCGGCTATCTCGCGCTCTATACGATGGCCATTGCGCTCTTCTTCGTCTGCGCGCGATTTCGCCAGCCGATCGTCCCCGTGGCGATTATCTTCGCCGCCGCGGCCATCCTCGCCTCAGCGCGCGTGATCGCCGCCAAATCGTGGCGCAACCTCGCCGTACCGGCTGTGATATTCATCGTCGCACTGCTGGCCCTCAACTGGGGCGGCAACGTTGAATCGCGCGAAAACGAGTCGCAGTTCGAGACGATCCTCGGCGGCCTCTATCATCGCAGCGGCGATCTGCCGGCCGCCGCCGCGCACTACGAAAGCGCCGTCGCCCTGGTGCCGAAAAACATCCGCGTCTACGCCCAGCTCGGGCGCGCTTACACCGAAGGCGGCCAGTTCGACCGCGCCCTTTCCGCCTTCCAGCGCGGCATTGCCATGGCCCCCGACTATCCGGCGCTGCGCTACAATTTCGGCATCGCCCTGACCCGCTTTGGGCGTCTCGAAGACGCCAAGGCCAGCTTCCACGCCGCGCTGCAACTGGCGCCGAATGCCGTCGATGCGCGCCTCGCGCTCGCGGAGGTCTACGAATTTCAGAAACAGCCCGACTCGGCGCTCATGCTCTATCAGGAGATCCTCAGCCTCGCGCCCCAGCATCCCGTGGCCTCCCAAAAGGTCGCCCAATTGCGCTCGCACCCAACCGCCCCTTAGCCCTGTGCAACCCGCGCCGATTCGCTTCGTATCTATTCCCAAGTCCGATCAAACTTCTTGATTGAAAATGGATCAACAAACGCCGATATTTGTTGCTCACACGCTTGGACGCATCGCCTCGATCCGGCCGGAAAGGACCGCAGTCAGCTAACGCCAGTGTCCGAACAAGATCACGAACGCGACAGCACCCGCTCCTTCTTCCTGCCGGCCGTCGGCACTCGGATCGGCCATTACGAGCTGCTCCAGCGCCTCGGCGCCGGCGGCATGGGCGATGTCTTCCTCGCGCAGGACACCAGCCTTAATCGTCGCGTCGCCATCAAATTCCTCTCCCAGCAGCTGAGCAGCGATCCCGACGCCAAGTCCCGCTTCCTGCGCGAAGCCCAGGCCGCGGCCGCGCTCAACCATCCCAACATCGTCACCATCTACGAGGTCGCCGAGCACGAAGGCCGCCCATACATCGTGATGGAAAATGTCGAAGGCCGCACGCTCAAGGATGCGCTCAGGGATGATCTCCCCCTGGCCCGCATCATTGAAATCGCCGTCCAACTCTGCGACGGTTTGCAGAAGGCGCACCAGCTCGGGATCGTCCACCGCGATATCAAGCCGGCAAACATCATCATCGACTCCGACGGCCGCCCGCGCCTGCTCGACTTCGGCCTGGCCACCGTGGTCGGCGCCAGCCAAATCACCCGCGCCGGCTCGACCCTCGGCACGATCGCCTATATGTCACCCGAACAAGCGCAAGGTCGCCCGGTCGATCAGCGTTCCGACGTTTTTTCGCTCGGGATCGTGCTCTACGAAATGATTGCCCGCAAACAGGCATTTGCGCGCGACACCGATGCCGCCACGCTCGGCGCGATTATCTATGATGCGCCCCCGCCCCTTGCCCAGTTCCGCCCCGATGTCACCGACGGACTGCAGGCTATCCTCGACCGCGCCCTCGACAAGGATCTCGAAACCCGCTACCAGTCGGCGTCCGGCTTGATGGCCGATCTCAAGCGCGAGAAGAAACTTCTCGACGGCCACTCGTCCGCGCCGTCGGCGCCCTCGCTGCGCGCCGTCCCGCCGCGCAAACGCTCGCGCCTGCCGCTGATTCTCTCGACCTCCGGCGCCGTCCTCGTCATCGCCCTCTTGCTGATTCTCAAGCCGTGGAGTGTGACGGTCTCGCCCGACCAGCAGGCGCAAGCTTCCGGCCAGTGGATGGCAATCATGTATTTCGACAACCTCACCGATCCCACCGACGCGCAACGCCTCGGTGAAATCGTCACCAACCTGCTCATCACCGATTTGTCGGAAGCCAAGGCGATCAAGGTCGTGTCCAGCCAGCGCCTCTATGATCTCCTCAAGCTCCTGGGGAAGGAAGGCGAACGCCGCATCGACCGCGACATGTCGACCCAGGTGGCGCGCAAAGCCGACGCCCGCTGGATGCTTACCGGCTCGATTCTTCAGGTCGACCCGCAGATCATCATGACCGCACAACTGATCGACGTTGCTTCCGGCGGCGTGCTCACCAGTCATCGCATCGACGGTGAGCCGCAAGAAAAAATCTTCGCCGTGACCGAACGCCTCGCCCGCGACCTGCGCGCCGATCCGGCGTTCCCGCGCGCCATGCGGTCCGAGCCCGAAGTCGATCTGGCCTCGGTTTCAACCTCCTCGGCCGAAGCGTATCGCTACTATCTCGAAGGCATCGAGGCGCAGAACCGTTTTGCCACACCGGAAGCGCGTACCGCCTACAAGCGCGCCATCCAGATCGATTCGACCTTTGCCATCGCCTGGGCGCGGCTGGCGATGTCCAGTTCCAACGAGGAGTATCGCCGCGCGCAGGAGATGGCGCTCCGGTTTATCGACCACGCCAGCCCGCGGGAGCAGATGCTGATCCGCGCGTTCGCCGCCCGCGGCACCGGCGACAATGTCAAGGCGCGCGAAGCGATGACGGCTGCCGTGGCGCGCTATCCCGACGACAAGGAACTGCTCCATTTCCTGGCGCAGGCCTACAGCAATACCGGCGAACATCGCCCCGCCATCGAGACGGCCAACCGCGTACTGGCTCTGGATCCGATGTTCAAGACCGGCTGGAATTTCCTCGCTTACGAGTACTTCCGCATCGGCAACCTCGACAGCGCACTCGCCGCCGTCGACCGCTATATCGCCATCGCGCCGACCGAGCCGAATCCGTACGACTCCAAGGGCGATATGCTCTCCGCCGCCGGGCAGCTCGATTCCGCCGCGTTCTACTACCAGAAAGCGCTCCAGATCAAGCCCGACTTCACAATGCAGACCATCACCAAACTCGCCACGATCAAAATGATCCTCGGCCAGTATGAGGAATCGGGTCGCTTGCTGCGTCAGGCCATGAATTCCTCGGAGCAATTCGAACGCGAATTTGCCCGCTCACAATGGATCAATCTGTATCTCTATCAGGGCAAATTCAAGACCGCGCTGCAGGAAATCGAGTCAGTGACGCGCACCGAACTGCTGGAAGGCAATCCTGAATCGGCGATCGCGAATCGCATCACCGTCGCCCGCATCTATTACCACTGGGGTGATCCGCAACGCGCCTGGCAGACGCTGACCGAATACATGGCCTACGCCGATACCGTGCATCCGCTGCAGCCGGCAAACCAGCGCGCTCCCATAACCCGCACCTGGCTGGCCGCCGCTGCCGGTCACTTTGATCTCGCCGAACGATTTCTCGATTCGCTTGCGCTCGAAGCGCAGAAGGATAGCAACGCCGCCGTCATCTGGCATCGCGCTCGCGGCTACTTCAACCTGACCAAGTCCGACCATGTCGCGGCGCTGGCCGATTTCCAGTACGTCGCCGATCGCCGCCCGTCGTTCTCCTCCAGCCTTGAACTCGGCCGCGCATTCCTGGCGCTCGAACGATTTGAGCAAGCGGCCGCCGCGCTCGAGACCGTGCGCAGCTCGTACTTTGATGAAGTTCGTTCCAACGCTTACATCTCCAACGTGCTCTACTATTACTATCTCGGCCGCGCCTACGAGGGCCTCGGCAACACCGCGCAAGCCATCAAGGACTACACGACGTTTACCGACATCTGGAAGAACGCCGAAGGACCGATCCCCGAACTGACCGCTGCCCGCACCCGCCTGGCCGCGCTCAAAGCCAAAGCCTGACCGCCGCGCGCGAAACTACTTCTCCGGCCCGCGTTCAAGCTCGTCGGCCAGCTCGACCTGAATCTGTTTGATCTCCAGCAGTCGCAGCCATTGGTGATGCATCAACTGGTCGAGCTTGCGGCTGAGGTGGCGGATTTCCAACTCGGCTTTCAGATTGATCTGGTAGTCATGCTCGGCCCGGAGACGGTCTTTTGCTTCCTGCCGGTTCTGGCTCATCATAATGACCGGCGCCTGCAGAGCGGCCAGGCACGACAACACCAGATTCAAGAGGATGAAGGGATAGGGATCAAACGGGCGCTGGATCAGAACCGCCGTATTGACGATGATCCAGAGCACCAGGACTGATGCGAACGTAATGATGAACTTCCAACTGCCGCCGAATTCGGCGACGCGATCGGCAATGCGATCGCCGGCCGTCAACTGGCTATCGAACTCGGCCGCGAAGTTGTGCGCGAACAGTTCCTGTTGGCGCAGACTTTCAATCACCTCGCGTTCAAGATCGCTCAACTCGCCCTGTTCACGTTCAAGTGTGGCCTGCACATAATCCGCGCGGTAATGGTTGACGCAATCGCGGCAGATGAAATCACCCGCGTGCAATGCGGGAAACTCCTTGAGAATCAGGTCGCGCACCGCTTGGTAAACCAAGTCCACCGGTCGACCCGCGGCGAGCGGTTTCTCTTGCTGGCAGCGCGGACATCGGAACTGGGCAGTCAACGTTTCGGGCATCGTGATACCTCCGGCGGCCGCTCACGGCGGCTCGGCCAGAGTCTAATACGCCGAATGCAATCTCGCCGCGCCACAAAAAAGCTCTACCCGTAATCCACTCGGGATTCCAACCGCAGCTGTTGCCTACCTGCGGCCCAGCTTATCCGGTAACCCACCCGCAGCGCCAGCGCTAACTGGGGAGTCTGCTTTGTTACGACAAGTATACTCGCGTACCCTCGTTTGTTGGCTCAGTTCGTAGGTCACGATCCCCGCGATCCTGACACTCCATTACCGCAACAGCTCGTAGGTCAGGATCCCCGCGATCCTGACACTCGACCTGATCCCGGCAATCCCAATTCTCGAATTCCTGTAGCTCCGACTTCAGTCGGACTCGCCCCTGACTTCTTGAATTTCCTGTGGGTCCGACTT
>JADYYF010000060.1 GCA_020853795.1 Candidatus Zixiibacteriota bacterium | reverse complement strand
CCCTGTAGTGCCGACTTCAGTCGGCAGACGCCCTACCGCGTTGCGGCAGGTCTTGATCCCGCGCACCCCTCAAGACGCCAAATCGCACTCACTTCTCCGCGCCGGATTGTGACCTACCGCCCTTCTACTTGCTCACTGTAACTTCAGCCAAACGGGATTCCCGCCTCCGCCGGAATGACCCTTCCTCCCCTCTCCCTCTGGGAGAGGGGCCGGGGGTGAGGGTTACAATCTCTTCCGAATCTGCTCGATCTTCCCGCGAAATTCGCGCGCCTCGCCTTTTGACAATCCCGCCTCATCCAATGCATCGTCGCTCAAATCCAGCTCGCCGATTTTGCTGAACAGCAGCTTCAACTCAATCGACGAAAACGCCGCCGAATTCAACTGATAATCCTCAAATGCCTCCCACGCCATCGGCACGACCTGCTTGGTCATCGCCGCCATCGCCTTCGCATACTCGCGAATCTCGTACTGCGCCGTCTCCTCCAGCCGCAATTTGAGGAAATGGAAGAGATTATGCAGATCAATCTTCCAGTACCACTGCGTATACAGCGACAGCGGCAGGTTAATCCGCGCAATCTCCCGCGCAATCCCGCTTTCGATCGTCTTGAGGTACTCGTCGTAGAGCTTGCGGTTGCTCGTGTTCAGAAACGCGATGAATGCCTCCCGCACCGCCGGATCGATCTCGCCCTCCTCGCGTCCCTGCCGGTTTGTCGTCGACTGCGGCTTGATCTCCGCCGGCTGCGGCACGTAGAACTCATCTTCCATTACCGAATAGCGCCCCGAGTATTCGTTCACATTCGCCGTGCGATGACGAATCCACTGCCGCGCCACGAAAATCGGAAGTTTTACGTGAAACTTGAATTCCACCATTTCGAACGGCGTCGTATGCTGATGGCGCATCAAGTACCGAATCAGGCCGCGATCCTCGCGCCGCTTCTTGGTGCCCTTGCCGTACGACACCCGCGCCGCTTCGACGATCGCGTCATCTGACCCCATGAAATCGACCAGCCGCACAAACCCGCGGTCGAGAACCTTCACTTCCGTCCCGATCAATGTCGTTTTGTCTTCCATCGCGCGGCAGATATACTGGATTTGAGGAGGCGTGTCAATCAAATCATTTCAGACGATCCCATGGCCAATTCGGGTACCCCCGATCTATGTGAGGTGTCATTGCAAGGAGCGAACGCGCCTTGTCATTGCGGGGAGCAACCGATAGCCTCGTCATTGCGAGGAGCGCCCAATAGCCCTGTCATTGCGGGGAGCACCCGATAGCCTCGTCATTGCGAGGAGGGACACTACACCTGACAGCTCCTCCGCCCTTTGCCGCGACGAAGCAATCTCGCCATCTGCAATCTCTTTGCCTGCAATTTCTTCAACCCCTGTAGCGCCGACCTCAGTCGGACACCCGCTGCTTCTGTCGTAGGTCCGACTTCAGTCGGACTCTTGCTTTGGGTTGCGATCGTCCCTTCCGACATCGCCGAACATCACCAACTCCCCTCTCCCTCTGGGAGAGGGGTCGGGGGTGAGGGGCTACCGCATCTGCAGTGCCCGTACACCCGATAGCTCCTCTGCCCTTCGCCGCGACGAAGCAATCTCTTTGCCTGCAATTTCTTCGACCCCTGTAGCGCCGACTCCAGTCGGACACTCGCTGCTCCTGTCGTCGGTCCGACTTCAGTCGGACTCTTGCTTTGGGTTGCGATCGTTTCTGCCGACATCGCCGAACATCACCAACTCCCCTCTCCCTCGGGGAGAGGGGTCGGGGGTGAGGGGCTACCGCATCTGCAGCGCCCGCTCCACCAGAATCCGCAGACTGTCGTGCCAAAAATCAAACTGCCTCAGATCATCTTTCAGCGTCACCCAGCGAAACTCATCGTGATCCGTGCTCAACCGCACCTCAGTCTTCTGCGTCCGGCACAGCAGGAATACGCCGTACATCGGCACCCCCTCGTACACCCAATTGTCGAGCATCATGATCGAGAGGATTTCGACATCGTCGATCCCCGTTTCTTCGCGAATCTCCCGCCGCAGCCCTTCATCCCACTGTTCGCCGGCGTTCAGTCGTCCGCCCGGAAGCTGCCATTTTCCCGCTGGCCGCCGCAATATCAACGCCTCACCGCGTGCATTTACCAGCACCGCCGTCTGCACGATCTCGGCTTGAAGATGCTCCGTCATGATCTACCTCTCTCCGCCGTCGTCTCCGCTAACTCCACACCCACCGCACTCGCCGAATAACGCTACTCCCCTCTCCCTCCGGGAGAGGGGTCGGGGGTGAGGGCATTTCGGCATTGCGGCCCGGCGGTGAGGGTCCTATCTTCTCCCGTCGCATCACTGCGAACTCGCCGCCTCCGTATCCACCTCCCGCACACACCGAAATCCGTGCCGCGGATTGCCCCAAAACTTGTTCTGATACGTCACTGCGCGGCCATTGTATCCCACAAAATACGCCTCCGCCGAATCGTGCTCCGTCGCGGTCCACAAATAGATCGGCCAGTAATCGGTCGCCCACAACGGCGATTCCTTGTCGGGAATTACGTCGCAGTCGGCATGGTTCGACACCGAATCCCACTCGCATCCGGCGTTCGTGCCGTGCTTCACCAGCGAGCGCACCACCTCATGCACCGTCGGCATCCGCCAGATATTCTGCGGCGTCTCCATCAGCGTCTTGCCGTCCGCCGACAAAAAGCGGCACAGACAGAGGCTATCCATCTCTGCCTGCGTGGCCATCCGGAACACATTCTTCGCTTTCCAATCAAATCCCACCGGCGGCAGGCCATACAGCGCAATCTCGTTCCAATTGAGATTGCTCCCCGCGCCCTCCGATCCGTGCGCCCAGCCCGGACCCTCCGGCGCCCAGATCAGCCGCACGCCGTTCCCCTCGATCAGCCGCTCAGTGCGGACGCCGTCATCCTGCCGCGTCATCAAAATCGGCAAATTCCCGATCGTCGCACCTGCCGCAATCCCCAGCGGTATCGCCGTCGCCACGATCGTCCGCGCGTTCCGCCGAAACCAATTGCGCCGCACACTCGCATCCGGCGGATACTTCTTCGCCAGCCGCGCGTCGATCCAGAACAACACGCCGATCACCGCTAACCCCGCGCTCAAAAACAGCGTTACGAAAATCCCGACCGGGTCCTTCAACCCCCGGCTGATCTGCAACTGCATCCACCAAATGCCGAACCACAAGCCGATGATGATGATCACCGTCCCGCCGATTCGCGGCCACAGCAGGCACAGTCCGGTCAAGACCATGCAGATCGCCCCCGGCGCCACATAGCGGATCGCCATGTGCAGCGGCAAACCCCAGCCCTCGTAGTACAACTCCATGAAACTCCAATAGACCCAGAATGAGGTTATGGTCGTCAGAAGGATAATCGCGATCCAGCCGGGAATCCGGTGCTTGTCCAGGTTCATGCCCCCAAAATATGCTTCTCAAACCTCGATGCAACCGCTCTCGCACCCCACTGCTTCATCGGAAAATTCTGTCGCAACCGATCCGGTCAAGTTCGTATAATAGATATCATGGATGCTTAAAAGCCATTATCTGATCCAACCCCTTTGTCGAAGGATGATGTCTATGTCAATGCCGCATGAGACGGTGGAAAGTCATTATGGGAAACGCGAGCTGTACAACAGCATCATTAGCGCGTTTCACGCCGCCGGCCAGGATCCCGACCGGCTCACCTATGAAGACCTCAAACTCGTCGACGAATTCCACATCCGTGGCCGTGAAGCCACCGAGGAACTCGCCGACCGAGCCCAACTCAAGCCCGGCGAACTGGTGCTCGATGTCGGCTGCGGCATCGGCGGCTCGGCGCGCTATCTGGCCGCTACCCGTCGCGTTCGCCCGATCGGCATCGACCTGACGCCCGAATTCATTGCGACCGCCAATCGCCTCACCAAACTCGTCCACCTCGAAGACAAAGTCGAGTTCCGCCAGGGCAACGCCCTGCAGCTCCCTTTTCCCGACGCTGCCTTCGACGTCGCCTGGACCGAGCATGCGCAGATGAATATCGCCGACAAGCGCGGCCTTTATGGCGAAATCGCCCGCGTCCTCAAACCCGGCGGCCGCCTCGCGTTCCACGACATCTTCGCCGGCCCGGCTTCACCGCTTCATTTTCCAGTGCCGTGGGCCGATGAAAGCGCCATCAGTTTCCTCGAAACTCCCGACCGTGTTCGCGCTATCCTGACTGATCTCGGTTTCAAGGTCCTCGAATGGCACGACAAGTCGCAGCCCTCGGTCGAGTGGATGAAGGTTGCTATGGAGAAAATGCGCAATGGCGACCGTCCGCCGGTCGGCCCCGCCTTGTTGATGGGTGACGCCTTTAAACCGAAATTCGACAACGTCATCCGCAACTTCGCCGACAACCGCATCACCGTCGTCATGGCGGTTGTGCAGAAAGCCTGACACACCGGTCAGCTAAACACCAGGCACAGGTAGCTGCGGCTCGCGGCGGTCAACCTCGCCCGAGCCGCTCTGTCTTTTGCTGACTTCTACTTGATCCGCCGCTCATGCTGTCCCCTTCAAAATGCGTCTCCAGCCACGCCTTCACAATCGCATCCGCCCACCATTTCGTGATGTCCTTGGACTGCACACTTAGCGTTTGATCGAAAACTTCTTAATTCGTCGCTCATGCCGTCCCCCTTCAAACTCCGTCTCCAGCCACGCCTTTACGATCTCATCCGCCTGCTCTGCGCTCACCCACTTCGAGCCGAGCGAAAGCACATTCGAGTCGTTGTGCTGCCGCGACAACACCGCCATCTCCGTCGTCAAGGCCAGCGCGCCGCGAATCTCCGGCAGCTTGTTCACCACCATGTTCACCCCGTTGCCGCTCCAACACACCGTGATCCCACGCTCCACCTCCCGATTCGCCACTGCGTGCGCCACCCGCATCGCATAATCGGGATAATCGGTCGATTCTTCCGAATTCGTGCCGTAATCGGTGACCTGATGTCCCAGCCGCTCCAACAGCGCCTTCAGATGCTCCTTCAGCGGATAGCCCTTGTGATCAGCACCAATCGCAATTCGCATAATCCAATTATAGACTTGTTGAATAAGCCGCGCAAGCGCCGATGTCAACGCCGGCCCCTCCGCGCCACCGGTAGGTCACGATCCCCGCGGTCCTGACACTCGATTACCGCAACAGCTCGTAGGTCAGGATCCCTGCGATCCTGACACTCGATTACCGCAACAGTCCGTAGGTCAGGATCCCCGCGATCCTGACACTCGACCTGATCCCGGCAATCCCAATTCTCGAATTCCTGTAGCTCCGACTTCAGTCGGACTCGCCCCTGACTTCTTGAATTTCCTGTGGGTCCGACTT
>JADYYF010000059.1 GCA_020853795.1 Candidatus Zixiibacteriota bacterium | reverse complement strand
ATCGTTCTCGGGAATGTGATCGGCAAAGAGGTGATCGAGGAACCGGGCGCCCGGGTTTTGGGCCAGGTCACCGAGCAGCCGATGGCGGAAATCCCGTGGCCCAGAGTCTACCAGTCGAACCAGTCATCGGACGCCGCGATCGGGGCGATTGTCTACTTCATGATGCTGTTTGTCTTCACCTTCGGTGTGGCGATGCTGTTCCGCAAGCAAACTGACCGGATCAAGACGCTGTATAGTCAGAATATTCTCAAGACGCTGGCAGTGGGATTCCTGGCTTGGATCTTACTGTTGCCAGTGTTCATCCTGCTTTGCATCACCATCATTGGCTTGCCGGTGGCAATCCTCGGGATGCCGCTGGCGATGATTGCTGCGGGACTTCTCGGCGGCGCGGCGTTCTCGCTGTTTATCGCCGACTTTGTGCGGCCGAAGGATGCTGCGCGGGAAGAAGGGCGGTTCCGGAAGTTCTTGGTGGGTTTTGTCATTCTGCAGCCCCCCGCAATTGGATTCTTCTTTGGATTGATCGTGGATCAAGAACCACTGGCGGTCATTTTCGGCATCGTTGCCGGTTTGTTGACGCTGCTGATCACTACACTCGGATTTGGCGGCGTGATCCTGACCCGTTTCGGCACCCGCGACTACAAGAACGAGAAGGTGCGCGTAACGCTGGAAGTGGTCACCGAAAGGCCGCAAGCGTAGTCGCCCTCGCGTTCGATTCTCCCCAGTTTTCCCGATTCGCTTGAAACCTCGACCACGCACTCCCCGTCTTAAGAAGAGAACCATCGACTTAGGAGGGAAAAATGCGCAAGGCGGTTCTCATTTGCGCCGGTGCTGTCCTGGCAGTCTCGGCGGTATTGCTGGCTGGGCGGCTCACCAAGGTAGACGATAAAGTCAGCGCCAGCGGCATCAGCAAGCTGGACGTACAGCTTGACCTGGCAGCCGGGCGATTCGAAATCAATCCGGGGCGGATTCCTGAGGGTGCGGTCATCACCTATCAGGGACAGTATGATGAGAGCAAGTACGACTTCACTCAGGAGTTTGACCAGCGCCAGGACAATGGCAAATTCACGTTCAGTTCGGAGGTGAAGCGTTCGCATTCTAACAGCATCGACGGTGAGAAGAACTCCTGGGAGTTCTCTTTCTCGCCGGATGTCGACTGCCGATTCGATATCGAGATCGGCGCTGCTGAGACAAGCTTCGACTTCTCCGATCTGAAGGTCTCCGAGTTATCGCTCGAGATCGGCGCTGCGGATGCCACCATCGACTTCGCGACACCGAATAAGACGCGGATGGTGGATCTCAAGATTGACGCCGGCGCCTGCGAACTGGACATCAACAATCTCGCGAACGCCCGGTTTGAACTGCTGACCTTTGAAGGCGGCATGGGCGATTTTACGCTCGACTTCACCGGCAAATTCGACTACGAAGCGGAGGCGCAGATCAACGTCGGCATGGGCTCGATCGATATCATTCTGCCGGCCGACATTGCCGTACGCCTGGAAACCGAAGAGAACTGGTTCAATTCCATTGATATTCCCAAGCGGCGCTTCGACAAGGTGCGCGGCCGCAACGGTGTCTGGGAAACCGAGAATTGGGATTCGGCGTCGGGCCGGCTGACGCTGATACTCGATGTCGGCATGGGGTCGGCCGACATTCGCTTCCGTTAAGAGCGCTGCCGCCGAGAAGCTGCAAGCAATCAATCTTCGGAAAGAACTGCGAACAAAGCTTCAGGCAGTCCGGGATACTTGAACTTGTAGCCTGAGTCGAGGAGGCGCTGTGGCATCACATTGGCGCTGTCAAGAACGACTTGTGCCATCTCGCCCATCGCCAGCTTGAGTGCGAACTCCGGCACCGCAAAGAACGCGGGACGACGCACAGCCTTGGCCAGCAGCTCGGTGAAAAGTTCATTACTGACCGGATTCGGCGTTGTCAAATTGACCGCGCCGCTCAGCGTTGCCGTGGCGATAATATGATCAAAGGCGGAGGCAATCTCCGGTAGCGCTATCCAACTCCAGATTTGCTTTCCTGACCCAAGCTTCCCGCCCAGCCCGGAGCGAAACAGCGGCAACATTCGGTCCAGTGCACCGCCCGTGCGTGCAAGTACGACGCCGATGCGGGGAATGACGACGCGAATTCCCGCAGCAAGAGCAGCTTGGGACGCCTGCTCCCATTTCTGACAGGCTTCCGCCATGAATCCGCGGCCGGGAGGGCTCATTTCAGTCAGCGTTTCACCCGGACGATTGCCGTAGAAGCCGATCGCCGAGGCGTTAATCAGCAGGCGCGGCTTCGATTGGCATTTTGCGATCGTCTTGGCGATCAGCTCGGTGCTTAAAATGCGGCTGGAGAGGATTTCGCGCTTGATGCGTTCGGTCCAACGTCCGGCACCGACATTCTTACCGGCGAGGTTGATGACGACGTCTTGACCCTCGAGATCAGCCGCAGTGATTTCACCGGCAAAGGGGTTCCAGATGGATTGATGGTGGATGGTGCTGATTGACTGGCGAAGAATCAGCGTCAGTTCGTGACCACTGCGCGCAAAGTGCTGCGTCAGATGCGCGCCGATCAGGCCGTTGGCGCCGGTGATGGCAATACGCATGGCGCTACAATCAATAGTGCCTCAACACGGGCAACAAGATTTCCGTAAGAGTTCGGCACGATCAAGCCCGGATGCCGCAGCCCTTGCAACCGGGACAGGACTTGATCTGTTCGGTGATGATGTCGACGTCGATTTCAGCATTGATGACGGTTTCATCGCCGTCATATGCGACATCGGCAACCGCGCAGGCGTGTCCCTTGGCACCGGGCGCCATGCCGGTATAGACTTCGAGCGTAGCCTTGACAGCGAACAAATGCTTGAGGCGCAGAAACTCCAGGATGCCGTCCGCGGTCGGATCAACGCCAAGAAAGGTCTCGGGGTCGAGTTCAAGGAGTTCTTCGACATTGAGACCGCGAAAGACGTCGATCAACAGCGAATTGTTGCCGACGCCTTGACCGCACGACTTCTTGACGAACTGGTAGTCCCGAAGTCGTTCCTGATCGTCGAGGTTGATCTGGATCAGTTCAACAACATTATTGCAGGGCATCGTTTGTCCCGTCGGTTTCCACGGCAGTAATACGGATTGACTGGAACGGATTCAAGGGCAAAGTTATGCTTGACAACTATGGCCACGTTATGCCAGAATTAGGGTAAATCGGGCCGAAGGCGATGGCCGGCATTCTTGGAGGTGGGAATGAGTGACCTGAATCGGATTGAGGCATTCCTCAATCATAAGCGCTTGGCGATGGTCGGGGTGTCGCGTGACCCTCGCGATTTCTCTCGCGTCGTTTTCCGCGAACTCCTGCAACGCCAATACGACGTTGTCCCGGTCAACCCCGCTGCCACGAGCATCGAGGACCGTACCTGCTATGCACTGCTTCAGGAGATTCAGCCGCCGGTCGAGGCAGCGCTCATTCTGACCCCGCCGGAGGTCACCGAAGACGTTGTGCACGAATGTGTTGCCGCTGGCGTGAAGAGTATCTGGCTACACCGGGCAGTCGGCGCCGGCGCCGTTAGTCAGAATGCGTTGTCGTACTGCAAGGAACACCACATTGAGGTTGTGGCTGGCTACTGCCCATTGATGTTCCTGCCGAACACGGGGTTCATCCACCGCGTGCATCGGTTCTTTTCCAAGCTATCGGGACGTTATCCGAAGTAGGTTAACTACGCAGGCGGGCCAGGCGTGCCTTGGCATCGCGAATCGCCGGGATATCAATATCGGGGCGGCTCCAATAGCGGAGCATTTCCTCGAAGTCTTTAACAGCTTCCTGCTTTAGTCCGAGACCTTCGTCAGCGACACCCATCAGGTACCATGCCTGAGGATAGAAGAAACCATTGCTGACCGGCGTATCCGAGTTGAGATATTCGTTCAGGTACTCTTTGCCCTGTCGGTATTGGCCCGACATGACCGCCAATTCGCCGAGGGTACGCTCAACGTCACCGCTGACACCACCGATTCGCTTCAGAGACGAAAAACTGGCAATGATTGCGGCCGTATCGGCGGCTGCAAAGGCTTCGAACAACTGCGGCACACCGTCCATGATATTCTGCATTTCCTTTGGCAGACGACTGCGGACATCGTTGAGGTCGCGCATCATGATTGGCCGCAGCGAGTCGGCCAGACGCTTGTCCAACCCAACCATGGAAATCGAGTAGTTGACCTTGGCGATAAACGGCGCAAAGCGGTACTTGTCTTTCAGGTAGAAGATGGCGCTGTCCGT
>JADYYF010000058.1 GCA_020853795.1 Candidatus Zixiibacteriota bacterium | reverse complement strand
CAGTGCCGGGGGCGGCGTCCGGGTACCGTTTAACAACATGGAACTGCGGTTGGACTATGGCTACCAGGACATGGGTCTGTTGGAACAAGCCCACCGCTTCACCCTCGGTCTGAAATTCTGAGTGCGAAGTTTGCTCTTGCTTGAGGAGGATGAGATAGATGTTTAGCGTGAGGAAATTGTGGGTGGTGGCGATGCTTGCGGCGGCGGCGCTGGTCATGGCGTTGAGCTCGTGCTCAACTGCGCCGGACGGCCCGGTGCCCTCGAATTTTGCTCCGATCGTCAAGATCGTGAACATTCCCGCCGAGGGATCGCACTTCACCACCAGCCCGTTGATCAACTGGTATGGTACCGATGCCGACGGTTACATCATTGCTTATGAGTACGCCATCGTTCGCGCGTCCGTGGTCGCCGCGGCCGTCGACACCAGCAACGAAAGCGCGGTGCGTGAATATGCCCGGACGCAGATCGACATGCCCGGGCCATCCAGCCCCTGCGACCCGACCTGCTGGATCATCATCGATGTCGCGACAACTGACAGTCCGACCCGCCAGCAGATTCGACTGATCGCCGGCAACACGCCGGAGGACACCGTCGTACAGTTCTTCTTTGTCCGTGCCGTCGACAACGATTCGACCCGGTCGATTATTGATTACAGCGTCTATTCGCGGAACAACAATCCGCCGACGACCGAAATCGTCACTGCGCCGGATACGCTGTTCTACTACGACCTGCCGGAAACCACTTTGACCTACAATGGCATCACGATGGAGTGGAAGGGACTCGACAAGATCGACTTCCCGAACGAAGCCGACCAGCCGGAATTTACATACTACTACCAGATCTTCGGGCCGTACCCGCACGGGCAACTCGACTATGATCCGGAGACTGGCGCTCCCAACGACGCCTTCGTGATCGACACAACCGCTATCGATAAACTGGTTCTGACCTCGCGCGATACGACACTGGGCGGCGTCTGGGTCAAGGCGACGACTGGACGGTTCTACAATCTCTGGCGCAATGAACCGGTTGCTGATACTTCACGGATGGGCGACTTTGTACTCAAGGTTGTCGCGCGCGACGATGCTTCCGCGCCCGATCCAACCCCCGAATACCGCGTCTTTACGGCGATTGACTTTAAGCCGCATAAGAATGTCCTGATCTTTGTTCCGTCATTCTGTGCCTCGGGCCCGACGCCGGGTGAAGTGCCCTGTTTCCCGGAAGGTGCCTACACCAATTTGCCCTATGAGATCTATGGCGAAGATGACATGGTCGAGGCCTATCAGCGCATCTTCAGCCAGGCCGGCTATCCCGACGCCGAGTTGATAAGAGTACCGAGAACGGGGCAGTCCCGCGGATTGTCCAAGGAAGTCTACGCGCGCTACCGCGTCGTCGCCATGCTTAACGACGGATCGGTCTCGCGTCTGGGCACAGTGCACATTCCGAATATGCTGGATTACATGGACTTCGGCGGCAACGTCTGGCTGTGGTCCCCGGCGGTCTTCGGCGGCAATGCCGAATCGTTAAATGGCTTCCAGGCTAATTCTTGGCAGTACCGCTACTTCAATATCACCGGCGAATTTCGCAGCTTCTGGACGCCGTCGTACACCAAGAAGTCAACTTGGCCGCCCGACCGCACCGATTCCATTCCAATGACAAATGAACAATTCACCGGCGGTCTGGCGCTGAATGGCACGGAGTTCAGCGACTTCAAGATCGATCTGGAGCGCGTCCAGCTTTCTTACAATTACCTGCGCACGAGTGCGCGGGCACAGGATACGCTCCGGTTCCGTGGCGCGCCGAACACTAGCTACTTCATCCGCGACATCTTCAGCCAACCGCTGTTCCTGTTCGAATCTTACTTCGGAAATACCGTTCCCGATAGCGCCAAAGCGTACATCAAGCCGATGCAAGGCACGATTGTCGCCGTGCGCCGAGACACCGGTATCTGGAAATCTGCCGTCTTTGGCTTCTCTGCGTTCTGTACGCGTGAGGACCAGGCGATTGACATCACGCGCAAGATGATGACGTGGTTCCTGAATTAAGAAAATCCACCTGTTGACATCGACGAGGGCGCCGGAGCTGATCCGGCGCCCTTCTTATTTGTTTTCTATCCGAAGCGCTTGAGCTAATGCCGTGGCCGGACCGAAGCCGGGCTGAATCTGCAGGCTCTGCGCCAGATATTGGCGTGAGGTAACCGTATCGGCGACGGCCAGGTAAGACAATGACAAGTTGAATGTAAGCACCGCTGTCGGCGGACCCGTCGTCAACGCGTGCTCAAACGCGGCTATCGCCTGCGGATACCGCCGGGCCGCGAAATAGGCTGATCCGAGGTTGATCCATGCCTCGGAGAGCTTTGGATCAAGCTCCGTCGCTCGGTTCAGATAAACTATCGCCGAATCCATCTGGCCGCGACTGCCCAGCACAAAGCCAAGATTGTAGAGCACGCGGCTCTCGAAGAGTGCCGGCGCCAATCGGTCGGAGGTTCGGGTCAAATTCGAAGCCTCGGAATAGCTGGGGGCTTGCCGCGCTTGCAGCGTCCCTGCCAGTTCACGCAACTGCCGTTCCGCCTCGTCATACCGGCGCAGATCGGAAGCCGTCACGGCCGCAATGAACTTCTCGCTGTTCGTTAACTGATGCTCGGCCGCATAGGCGCTGATCGTGGCGTAGGCGCTGTCGGATCGCCCCGATTCGCGCAGCGCGTACCAGAGATTCAGCCGAGCTTCAGCGAGGTACGGCTTCTCCTCCAGCGCCGCGCGCGCGGCAATGATCGCTTCCGGAAACTGCTCGGTTTGGCGATACAGATACGCCAGGTTATTCATCGCCTCGGCACTGCCGGTAAACAGCGAATCCTCCACCAGGAAATAATGCCAGGCCGAGTCGAACTGCCCCAGCTTCAGAAATGCCAGCCCCAGATTAAGATTGACTTGCTGCAACGGCGGTCCATCGGCGTTGGCGTGATGGTACACCGCGATCGCCTCCCCCGTTCGCCCGGCGTCCAGCAACAAATTGCCGCGACTGAACAACGCCTGCTGCCGGTTGTCAAACTGCATGCGATAAAGGTTGGTGTTCAGTACTAGCCCCAGCAAAATCACGACGCTGACCGGCTTGAGAAAACCAGCGATGCCGGCGCGCCGCCGATCCCAAAGCTCCATCAGGACGAAGGCGCTAAATATCGCCAACAGCGGCAACAGGGGCAGTCGAAAGCGGGAATTGACGAAGAACGCAACGAAAGTCAGCCCGTACAAAACCGCGAACACCGCCAGTCCTGAAACCACCGGCGAGCGTCGGCGCGCCAGCCACATTCCTACCAACCCCAGCGGCGCCAGTACTCCCATGCCCACCGGCAAAATCCGCAACATGACGGTCTGCGACTTGAAAAACGGCAAGTTGCGATTATTGGAGATGTCCGCGCCGGAAAATAACAGATAGGTTTTCTTCAACGTCAGTTTCAGCCAGGCGGCTGGCTCGCTCGCAATAAAACCAAGTCCGCGCCGAAAGTAGAAGCCGCTGATCCCATCCGCAGTCAGCGACTTACCCGCCTCGCTCTCGGCCAGATACTTGATATCCGCATACTGCCACGCATATCCCAATTTCCCCGGCATCACCGCGCTCACCCCGTCCGCCTCGGGATTGTTGCCGATGTAGAAATTGATTCCACCCTGGGTGGCGATCGAGAACGTCGGCTCCGACCGGGTCAGGTTGTGCCAAAGAACGAGCACAATCGGAATCGCCAACGGCCAGAGGAAGCCAAACCATTTCGACACGTGCCCACTTGCGGTTCCCTGCCGATCCGATCGCCACAATAGCCACAATGTAATCGGCACGAAGACAGCGGTATTGGGACGATTGATGATCGCCAGCCCCTGGATCAGTCCGGCCAGCGCCAGCCAGCTCCACGCGCGACTTTCGAGATACCGCAACAGACTCCAGATCAGGAGCAACAGCATCAACAATACTGAAGATTCGAGCAGCAGTTCGCCGTCGAAGTACACCAAATCCGCCGCAGCCAGTACCAGAATTGCAGCGATCATCGCCACTCGTTGATCGAACATTCGCTTCGCGATGACATAGGTCAGCGGAATCGAGAACGCCCCCAGTGCGAGCTGGACAAACCGGGCGAAAGCGATGCTGTTGTCGCTGACGAAATAGATCAGCGCCAGGAAGTAGTTGTAGAATGGCGCGCGAAAAAAAGGCTCGGTCGAAACCAATCCGCCGCTCGCAATCGCTTTCGCCGTGAGGTGATGATAGAGCGCGTCAACCGTCGGATACGAAAACTCAAGGAGACTTCGATACTCGAAAAAATAAATGATTCGGACAATTAGCCCCGCCGCCAGAAGTAGCCAAAAGGTTTTCCTGTCGCTTCCAGTCCTCATCGCGCCCAACATACTCGATTGAATCGACTCAGGCAACGAAGTCGTAGCCGTGCACTCCGTTGCATATCGACCTGCGCAGACTCGTGCAGAAACCTCCGGTGCACCCCTCAGGTAGAAACCTGCGAGCTCCGACGACCCAATTGAGCGACACTGCAACGCTATTGTTGATAACGACTTATCGGTGAGCCGGCAAGGAGCGGATTCGCGACTCAGCAGGGCATGTGCAATTCTTTGCAATCTTAGACCGTGGCACGACGCTTGCTCAAACAGGGGGTGATGAAGAACCGAATCACGATCACCACCCTGACCATCTTGATGCTGAGTCTCGCCGCCGTCTCAGGCGCCAGTCGGGATCTTGCGCTGTCCAAGATGTCGCCCGATCTCGCTGCCAAGGTTGTCCAGGGCGAGCAGCGCGTTGCCGTCGTGGCGTTCGTGCATTCTGTCGAGAACTTCGCGGCCAAGGCCGCGCTCTTCGAGAACTCAGCGCGCTCTTCACGTGAACACAATCTGCTGATTAGCCAGCTTCAAAATCGCCCACGCCAGAACCTGAAGATCAACGCCCTGCTCGATTCGCTCTTCGATGCCGGTCAGGTTAGCAATCGTCAAGAGTTCTGGATCACCAACGCCGTCGCCTTTGAAATCAGTGCTGACGCACTTGAGCGCTTGGCGGCTGAAGACGACATCACTTTGATCGTCGAGGACGCTCCGCTCGAACTCGTGGCGCCGGTTGCGACCGGTGAAGCTGAATCGGGTTTGGCTGGTAGCGATCTCTCGATGGCCCAAATTGGTGTCCGCGACATGTGGAATCTCGGCTACACCGGCCACGGTCGCCTCGTTTGCGGGTTCGACACCGGCGTGGAGGGGACCCATCCGGCACTCGCCGCCAACTGGAACGGCAGTGACGCGATCCCGGCCAACCAGGCGTGGTTCGATCCCTACGGTAGCGTCACTCCGGTCGACTTGAACGGCCACGGCACGCATACCATGGGTCTGATGGTCGGCCGCGAAGGTGTCGACACCATCGGCGTGGCGTTCAATGCCCGT
>JADYYF010000057.1 GCA_020853795.1 Candidatus Zixiibacteriota bacterium | reverse complement strand
CCTCCTGCAATGGACAATCGCACGGATGCTGCATCTCCCGCACCATGTCCCCGTCCAGCGTGTATATCCGGATCGTCGCCGCGCTCGGCAGGTTCGCAAAATGCAACCGCCGCGCCCGTTCCGGCGACGACGCCTGGGCGTTGAGCGATTCATAGCCCGCCTCGAGGTAACCGCCGTCGATGCGATATGGATTCGGGAAGACCGTGACTTCAAGCTTCTCCGTCTCGACGCGATCGGTTGAATTGACCGGATAAACTTCAATGGCGTTAGCCAGCGGCGAGCTTTCCAGCGCCGCCAGACTGGTGAGCGGATTGCCGAAGTCAAAAGTCGTGACGGCGAAGTAGACCGGCCGCGACGGCAACAGACCGTCGATGATATACACATATTCGTAGTAGGCGTCGACGGAGTCGTTCAGCTCCGGCTCCCAGATCATATCGCCCTTCTGCGCATCGGGGAAGCGCTTGGCAATGCTGCCCGGTTCGCCCAGTACCTGGCGATTGTAATCCTGCGGCGTGAAATAGTAGGCCACGTTCTCCCCCGGCACTTCCAGCGAGTCGGCAGCGTTCGGGTAGCGGCCTGGATCAAAATTCTCGCCGTAGAGTTTCCGCAACGAATCGAGCGTGAAAGGAACTTCGGTCAGTTCCCAACGCGGCGGATCAAAGCTCCGATTATGGCGATAGCGATTGAAGTCTTCGAAGTCGTAGGACGTCAAGAGCGCGAACTCACTCAGGAGCAGTTGGTTGCCCATGTATACTCGATAACCCTCAAAGTCCTTGAGGAACGAGAACGGATCCTGGCCCTCCTCGCTGTCCTTGCCGTTCCAGCGCAGTTCCACGCGACCCGGCGAGGCCGAGAAGCGCAGTTGCGGCGGAGACGGGGGCGGCGGTCCGGAGAAGTCCGGCACGCCGTCGCCAAAACGATAGATTTCTTTACCGGTGCAGGGGTTAATGATTGGATCTTCCACACCCGGAATAACTTTGACGCCATTGCTGTCGGTATCGACGCCGGGATTGTCGTAAACCCAGCCAGCCCACTGGGCGTTGGTCGCCAAGTCGCTGAAATCGAGCACGGCGGCCACTTTGTCGGGATTGTTGGCATCGAAGTTCGCCTTGAAGTCATCCGGCCGAACATGGAATTTGTCGCCGGCGACATAAGCCATTGTAATCGGCAGCGAGTCGCCCGGGGTAATATCGAACGGGCCGAAGGAAAGCAGATAGCGGGTGTCATATCCGTCGGCCAAGTCGGAAGAGATACTTTGGGCGGGCGGCAACCAGCCGGCGGAGGAATAGTCAATCGCCGAATAGAGCTGGTCGTAGTCGAACTCGCCGTTTTTCATAAAGAAGTACTTGTTTTCATCGCCGGCCGGCGTCCCGAGGCCGCCGGTGCCGAGTCCGCGATTGTTTTCCTGCCGGATCGGGCCCCAGTCCAAGCTGGCGTCACCCTGCGACACCCACCAATTGAAGCTGGTTTTCAATTCCGGGTTGGGGGTGCGGACCACGCGCGTGCCGGTCACCGCCGTCGGACTGTACTTGTTGAAGACGCCACCGACGGGGTCGCCGTCGTTGTCGGCAATCCAGGCGACATTGATGATATCCTCCAGATCGGGGCAGGCCGGTGACGGCACGGTGCTGCGGAAGCCGCAGATGTCGTCCTGGAAGAAATCGTTATTGGTCGGCTGATGGCCGACGTCCGCATCGACGTAGATGCCCATATAGCATTTCTTGATTTCCGAGACGCCGATATTCCTGATCAGAAAGTCAATCAGGATGAAGTCTTCGGCATACGAGTACGACCAAGCGTAACTCTTCTGCGTGATCTGGACGTTGATCGGAATGTGCGGGCGACCTTCATCAGGGTTCTGCTGAACGAAGGCCTGATCCGTCAGCGTGTCGGTGTAGACGGCGATATAGTCGGCTTCGGAAACGGCATCGGGGCTGTATTCCGGTTCCGACTTGCGGATCGTGCGCTTGATCATCGAGCCCTTCGGGGCGGCGTCGGCGTAGAATTCAAAGATGTGTTGCCAACCGTCGTGGCCGTGCGACACCAAAGTGTCTTCATTCACGATCGCGCCGATCCAAAGTGCGCCCTGGAACAAGTACTCGATACCGGAACCCGCCGGATAGACGCACGACGGCGCCGACAAGCCGGTCTCGGGGTCGATGATACTGGCATCAGCCTGGTTGCCGAAGATGCCGTAGTTGGTAACGCAGAGCTGAATATTCCCGACCTTGTGGACGCGAACCTCGAGAACGGGATTGCCCGCAGTCGGTTTATTCAGCCCCTGTAATCGCCGTATATGCTCAAGTGAGCTCTCGCCGGAGACCAGAGCCGCATTGAGAAGACCGCTTGTCGCCAGTACCATCAGGCAACCGAGCAGAAGCTGCCGGCGCGCGCGGGCGACAGACCGATAAACGTTCATCTGTCTTCCTCCAACTCTATCAAGAATCGTTTCGATAGCAAACTCGCAATAATTGCACTCGCACTCAGAATTTCAGACCGAGGGTGAAGCGGTGGGCTTGTTCCAACAGACCCATGTCCTGGTAGCCATAGTCCAACCGCAGTTCCATGTTGTTAAACGGTACCCGGACGCCGCCCCCGGCACTG
>JADYYF010000056.1 GCA_020853795.1 Candidatus Zixiibacteriota bacterium | reverse complement strand
AGGACGAGAGGCGTTTCTCAACCTCATGAAGATTACATCCTTCAACTACTATACCTACACGCATTCGGTCAATGTCAGCACCTTTACGCTGGCCCTGGCCCGCCAATTGGGCATCAACGACCGCGAGGAACTGACGATTCTCGGCACCGGCGCGCTGTTGCACGATGTCGGCAAGAGCAAGGTCCCAGAGCGAATTTTGACCAAACGCACCGCGCTGAACCGATCCGAGTTTGAAATCATGAAGAAGCACCCCAATTGGGGCAGTGAAATCCTACTGGAGACTGCTCTGATTCCGGATGAATCATACGATCCGGTGATGCACCATCATGAGCGGCTCGATGGCAGCGGCTACCCCAATGGCTTGCTCGACGCCGATATTCACCCCTACAGCCGCATTGTGGCCATCGCCGACGTTTTTGATGCCCTCACCACCGAGCGTGTCTATCAGGCCGCGATCGGCACCTACCCGGCGCTGAAACTGATGCACGGCACGAGAAACAACTTCGATCAGCACTTCCTGCGTGAATTCACGCTCTTGATGGGGCCTGATAGCCCGCAAGTTAAGCTATAAGCCCGCTCCCCTCGACAGCATTCATCCTCACGATTCGCAGCAACCGCGTGACAATATCGCGCCAATTCGCTATATTCGCGGGCGATATTGACGTCCACAGGAAGGAGTTGTGTTGTGTCCAAGAAGGCAGTCGCTACCGATAAGGCCCCCCAAGCAATCGGTCCCTATTCTCAGGGAATCCAACTGCGTGAGTGCAAGAATCTGATTTTCACATCGGGCCAGATACCGATTGACCCGGCGGTCGGCAAGGTGATCGCGGGTGATATCTCGGCGCAAACCCATCAAGTTTTTAAGAATATCACGGCGATCCTGGAGGCGTCCGGGTCGGGACTGAAGAACGTGCTGAAAACGACGGTATTCTTGAAATCGATGGACGATTTCAAGGCAATGAACGAAGTTTATGCGAGCTATTTCAGCGGCGCTTTTCCGGCGCGCTCGACCGTGCAAGTAGCCAAACTGCCGATGGATGTACTGGTCGAGATTGAGACTGTCGCTTATATCGATTAGTCGAAGTATCGTTCGCGTGCGGACGCAGGAAGAGAGATTATCATGATATCGCTGTCGATGAGCTGGAAAGGTGGGCAGCAGTTCGAAATCAGCACCATGGATGGTGTGTCGTTGAGCACCGATGCCCGTGCCCGTGCCGGCGGGTCGGGGAGGTTTCCGGCGCCGACGGATCTTCTGCTCGCCGCAGTTGGCGGTTGCACCGGCCTTGACGTTGTCTCGATCCTGAACAAGATGCGGCAGGAATATTCGGCAATCAGAATCGACATCACCGGCGAGCAGGTTGAAGAGCACCCGCGTTACTTCCATACGATTGCGATTCGATATACCATTGCGGGCAACCAACTTGATCGGGCCAAAGTCGAGCACGCCGTCCAACTCTCGCAAGAAAAGTATTGCTCGGTTCGGGCGACTTTGCGCCCCGATTGCCGGGTCAGCACCGAGATTATTCTCGAGCTGGCGCGGCCTTAGACTGCCCCGCCTCGCTGCGCCCGCGTTAACACTCATTAACAACAAAAGTGGAACAAAAGCCGCGCCGATCCAGTATTAGAGATACGAAATGCAGTGGAAAGGAGATTTGCGCATAATGGTCAGTAGGCAGCATTTGTGGATCGCCACAGTCGTGTTATTCCTGGCGATGCTGGCCGTTTCGCCCGTTCATGCGGCGCAGCGCCCGTGGATCGGCGTATACATGCAGGATGTCACCGCGAGTCTGGTGGAGGCCTTTGATCTGAAGACCGATCACGGTGTTCTGATCAACGACATTGCCGAAGACTCCCCGGCCGAAAAGGCTGGATTGAAGCCCAAAGATATTATTCTGGCCTGGAACGACGCCACGGTCAAAGACTCTGATCAACTCTCGGAGTTGGTGCGCGCCAGCAGTGCCGGCGATAAGGCGACGCTGACGATTGACCGGGGCGGCAACACGATGACGCTCGCGATCGAGATCGGCGAACGACGCGAACCGAGCATCTCCAGTTACTTTGGTGGTGAGGATGACGGTGGCGATGCTGATGACTGGGCTCCGCGCGCCTTCCGCTTTCTGGATAATTTCAAGACGACCGGTATCGGCGTCTCGATGCAGTCCCTGTCGGGCGATCTGGGCGAGTATTTCGGCGTCGCCGATGGCAAGGGCGCGTTGATTACCGAAGTTATCAAAGACACACCCGCGGAGAAGGCCGGGCTCAAGGTTGGCGACGTTGTGGTGGCGGTGAACAACGAAGCGGTTGAATCCCCCGGCGATGTTTCGGCCGAATTGCGTGGCAAGGACCGCGGCGAGCAGGTGGAATTGACGATCGTGCGCGACAAGAATCGGCAGAAAGTTTCGTTGGAAGTTGACGAGATCGACAACTTTGGCTGGAGCAACCGCGGCAACATGCCGATGATGCAGGACCTGTTCAATTGGGATGGCCAGGGCACCTACCACAATTGGAATGTGCCACAGGTGGACCAGGAACGGCTTCAGCGCAAGATGGAAGAAATGCGGAAACGGCTCGAAGAGGTACAAAAGAAGCTCGAGACGCTCGAAAAAAAGATGCAATAGCAAAGCTGCAGTGTAAAAGACCTTAACGGGTACTTCCCATTATCCGACAAACCGCCGGTGGATCAGCAACCCCATCGGCGGTTCTCCTTTGTCAGCGGCGGACAATTACCAAATCGGTCTCAACCTTGGCTGATCGGACTGAGGCCGTATCTCGGAGCTAGGCCGAGCGGGTCAGGGCAGAACTATTGGCCGCCTCGACATACTCGGTCATCAAGGTCGCGACCAGCTCCTTCACTGAAACAATTTCGCTCACCCGGTAAGCGTTGGCCCCGGCAAAGGCAAACCCGCTTCGAAAGTTGCCGCGTTGCGCGCAGATCAGAGCATTTGCGATGCAGAAAGGGGTCTCCTTGAAATCGCAGGTAATGATGCAATGATAAGGACACTTGAACGGTTTCTTCGTGCCGGCGCTCACGTCGTCGGTATAGCGATTGCGAATCGCGCGTCCTGGCATTCCGACCGGACTTTTGATGATGACGATGTCTTCCCGCTTTGAGTCGACATACTTCTGTTTAAAGGCCTGATCGGCGTCACACTCGTGAGTCGCCACGAAACGCGTTCCCATTTGGACCCCCGCGGCGCCCAGCTCCAGGAATCTGCGAATGTCGGCGCCCGTGAAGATCCCGCCCGCAGCTATGATAGGAATGACCTTTCCATAACGTTCGGCGTAATTGCTGACTTCGGCCAGAATCGGCGGTAAGAGTTTAGCGAGCGCATACTCGGGATCGAAGATTTGCTCCTCGGAAAAGCCCAGATGGCCACCGGCCTCGGGACCTTCGACGACGACCGCATCGGGCAGACAGTCGAAACGACCCAACCAGCGCTTGCAAATCAGTCCGGCAGCACGAGCCGAGGATACAATCGGAACCAGCCGCGTCGGGGAATCCGGAACCAGATACTGCGGCAAGTTGAGCGGCAAACCGGCCCCAGAAAAAATAATATCGATTTCTTCCTCGATCGCAGTCCGCACCAAGTCGCCGTAATTTGTGAAGGCGACCATGATATTGAGGCCAATGATGCCGGTGGTCAGCGATTTTGCGCGGCGAATCTCGCGCCGCAATGCCCGGATATTCGCCTGAAGATAATCGGAGTAGAAGTCCTTCTCCTTCATCCCAATACCGGCTGCGGCGATGACGCCGATCCCGCCCGCGTTCGCCACCGCGGAGGCGAGTCCCGACAACGACACACCGACCCCCATCCCGCCTTGGATGATAGGAATTCTGGCAACCTTGTCCTGAATCACCAGCGGTCGCGGCAGGTCGGATCGAGCGCGCGTCGTAGCGAAAGTGTCGGTGCGGTTATCCACAATTTCTCCTGATCTTCATCGCAAACAACAACTCCAGAATTCTTGCTGGCGGTCGTTCGGGGAAGAAGGTAGCACCGTTCTGTCGAATCAACCAGCTGGCCGCCTGGCCTGGGGTCACTTGGACAAGATCGCAGCCGCAGGCGACTGTCCGCGGGAGCATTTGATGAGGAAATCGTCCAAATACGTCTATATATCAGTATACGATTCT
>JADYYF010000055.1 GCA_020853795.1 Candidatus Zixiibacteriota bacterium | reverse complement strand
TGTTTTCCGGATCCTTCTTGGTGCCGACAAACCGCCCCGAGTTCACGTCGATCGTCGTCAGCGCCTCGGTGTGGTCGATGATGATATACGCCCCCTTCTTCACCCAAATCTTGCGGTCGAGCATCTTATCGATTTCCGGCTCGATGGCGTAGGTGTCGAACACCGGCACCGGCGAATCGTACAGCTCCACCCGGTCGCGTAACTGCGGGTCGATCGTCTTGACGTACTTGACGACGTTCTTGAAAGTGTCCTTATCGTCGATGATCAACCGGTCGACATCGGTCGTGAAGACGTCGCGCAGCACCGAGGCCGTCATCGACTCCTCTTTGTGCAGCAGCGTTCCCGGCCGCGCTCGCTCCGATTTCTTCTTGACCTTGTACCAGATCTTCAGCAGCCGGCGGATATCGTTCTTAAATTCCTTCTCGGTACGCCCCTCTCCCTCGGTGCGGACGATCAGCCCGACGCCGTCCGGCTTGACGTCGTACACCAGTCGCCGTAGGCGCCGCCGCTCGGCGAAATTCGTGATCCGCTTCGATACCCGGATATAGTTGCTCCCCGGCGCCAGCACCGAGTAGCGCCCCGGCAGCGACAGGTCGGTCGTTACGCGCGGACCCTTGGTGCCGATCGGCTCCTTGATGATCTGCACCACGATTTCCTGCCCGACGCTCAGGATCGACTCGATACTTTCGTACTTGTGCTTGCGCGTCACCTCGGCGTTGACCTCGTCGTCGTCGGCATCGATGTCGTAGCGTCCCGCCGATTCCGACTCCAGCCCGATGTCGGAGATGTGCAGGAACGCCGCCTTTTCCATCGCGATGTCGACAAACGCCGCCTGCATCCCCTGGACAATGCCGGTCACCCGGCCCTTGTACATGTCGCCGACCATGCGCTTGTCGTCGGCGCGCTCGACGTGCAGCTCGACCAGCTTGTCGTCTTCGGTCACGGCGACACGGGTCTCGTGCTCGCCGACGTTGACGATGATTTCTTTCTTCACTTGTTACTGCTCCTGACGGTTGTCAGGATGCGGCGGTCAGGACGGTACCCGGGGCCGGATGCACGCCGTTCAAAAACGCGCGCACATCCATGCGCTTCTTCCCCTCGAGACAGACTTCCAGCAATCGCACTGTTCCCGCTCCGGCCGCGACCACCAGACCGCTGTGACGGTCGGCCGCGATGATTTCGCCGGGCGGATGCAGGCCGTTCGCTGCGGCCGACGGCTCGGCACGCAAAATCTTCAGCCGTTTGCCGTCGAGTCCGGTGTAAGCATCCGCCGATCCGGCCAGGCCGCGAATCTGATTGACCACTTGGGTCGCCGGGCGGGACCAGTCGATGATGCTGTCGGCGGGCGTGATTTTCGGCGCGGGCGTCGCGAGCGCGTCATCCTGCGGCAGCGGCCGCAAGCGGCCCGCCTCCAGTTGATCGATCGTCTCGACTAACACCTCGGCGCCGATCTCCGCCAGTCGGGGGTAGAGGTCTTCATACGTCTCGTTCGGCCCGATCGGAACTTCGCGGGCAAGCAGGATACCCCCGGTGTCGACCGACTTGGCAATCTGAAAAGTCGTCACACCGGTGGTGGTGGCGCCGTCGATCAATGCGCGTTCGATCGGCGCCGCGCCCCGGTAGCGGGGCAAGAGCGAGGCATGCAGATTGATCGCGCCGTGCGCCGGCAGCGAAAACAGCTTTTCCGGCAGAATCCGAAACGCCACCACCGCAAATAAGTCGGCGGCGATGTCCATCAAGCGTTTCAAAAACCCTGCTTCCTGTAACTTTTCCGGCTGCAAGACCTCGAGGTGGTGGCGGAGGGCAAATTCTTTGACCTCGGATGGCACCTGCTTGAGACCGCGGCCTTTCGGTTTATCGGGCGCCGTGACTACTGCCGCGACTTGATGTCGCGATTGCAGCAGCCGCGCGAGCGCGACTTGCGCGAACCTGGGCGTACCGAAGAAAACCAACCGCATCCAGAATTAATCTTTTATGCTGAAACCTTTATTTTTTTCAACTTCCCGGCAATCAACTCGCGTTCCGCCGGTTCTATATGATCAATAAATAACACGCCGTTCAAATGGTCGTTTTCGTGCAAAATCGCCCGCGCAAACAGCCCCTCGGCGCGCACCGTTCGCACCTGGCCGTCCAGGTCGATATACCGGCACACCACCTCGCTGGGGCGCGTAACTTCCAAGAACAAACCCGGGAACGACAAACACCCTTCCTCGCCGCACTGCTCGCCCGAGGTCGTCACGATTTCCGGGTTGATCATCACCACCCGGTCGTGTTCCAGCGATACTGACGACATGTCGAGGATGAAAAAGCGTTCCGTGCGCCCGACCTGCGGCGCCGACAAGCCCAACCCTTTCACCCGCTTGAGCACCACAAACATCTCCGCGATGAACTCCCGCAGCTCCGCGGTAATCTCTTTCACCGGGGTGCACTGCGTGCGCAGGACTTCGTCCCCGTAAATCACAATCTTTTGTTTCGGCACTCGTATCACGACACCTTGTTGGCTATGGCCGACTTGTGGAACTCTAATTTTACTTCATCGGAAACTTTCAGGATGATTTTATTCTCGTCGTCGGAAAACCCGAAAATCGTCCCGTACATCCCGCTGTTGGTCAGCACCCGGTCGCCCTTCTTCAACTCCGACAACATCTTCTGGTGCTCCTTCTGCCGCTTCTGCTGCGGGCGAATCATAAAGAAGTACATCACCAGGAAGATCGCCCCGAACATCAAAATCATGCTCACGAATCCGCCGCCCGCCGATCCACCTTGACCCTGCGGGGCTGCCATCAATAATAAATCCATCAAGTCCTTCCTCCAGGAAAGTTATACGACGTCGGGCTCCTCCTGATAGAGACGGAAAAACGCCTCCTTGAACCGGCCATAGGCGTCCGCCAGGATCGCCTGCCGGGCCCGACGCATCAAGTCAAGATAGTAGAAGAGGTTATGCAAAGTCAAGAGACGCATGCCCGCAATCTCCTGCACGTTGATCAAATGCCGCAAATAGGAGCGGCTATAGTGCCGGCAACATAGACAGGCGCACTCCTCATCGAGCGGCCGGTAATCCGCAGAATATTGCGCCAATTTGACGTTCAGCCGCCCAAACCGCGTAAATGCCGTCCCATTGCGCGCATTGCGCGTCGGCATCACACAGTCGAACATGTCGATCCCGCGCTCCACCGCCAGCACCAAATCTGCCGGCGTCCCCACCCCCATCAGGTAGCGCGGTTTGTGCTCCGGCAGAATCGGGTCGACCGCCTCAAGAATCGGAAACATCTCGCTCTTCGGCTCCCCGACCGACAGCCCGCCGATCGCATAGCCGGGAAATTCTAACTCCACCAGCGCCCGTGCCGATTGCTCCCGCAGATCGGGATACACCGACCCCTGCACAATCCCGAACAGCGTCGGTGCAAAATTCCCTACCACGGGCCCATACCTGCGTCGTCCAGCCGCCTCACTCGGATGCTCGATACCTGCCCTGCCACCGTAGGTCGGGTTCCGAGCGCCACCGACCTCCGGATCATCCAATGCACCCGACCGCGAGAAACCCGACATCTCTTTGCGTATCTGCTCGCACACCTTCTCCCAATGCGCCTTCGACCGTTCCGCCCACCGCAACGTCATCCGCTCGGCGCGCGCGGCCTCCTCATGCGTGCACGGATACTCGATACAAACATCAAGCGGCATGATAATATCCGCCCCGATCGCCGTCTGCACATCGATCGTCACCTCCGGCGTAAACAGATGCGGCGACCCGTCGATGTTCGACCGGAAATGTATCCCCTCTTCGGTGATCTTGCGCAGTTCCTTCAGCGAGAACGCCTGATACCCGCCCGAGTCGGTCAAAGTCGGTCCCAGCCAGCCGTTGAAGCGCGCCAGCCCGCCGGCATTGCGGATGATCACGATCCCCGGCCGAAGGAACAGGTGGTAGGTATTCCCAAGGATGATCTGCGCCCCGACATACCGCAGGTCGTCGGCATCGAGGGTCTTCACCGAAGCCGCCGTGCCGACCGGCATGAAGATCGGTGTCTCGATCCGTCCATGCGCCGTGGTCACCACGCCCGCCCGCGCCCGCCCCGACCGCGCCACCACTGCAAACTGGAATTCCGCGCTCATGGGAGGGAATATAGCCTATCGGCCTGATATAACAAAGTGTCGGAACTTGCCCAACGTTGTGGACGGTATCGGGCCATTCCCCCGCGCCGTCAGGAATCCCTTCCTGGCGGCAATCTCCGTAGGTCAGGATCCCTGCGATCCTGACACTGATCTTCGTGGGTGCGACTTCAGTCGGACATGAGCCACGCCGTCCCCCACCCGAAGGCCGCGAACCCCATCGCCTCCACTGCACCCGACTTCTCCACCGCAGCCCCTCCGCCAGGTTAGAAATTCCTGCCTGACATCTTTCCTGACAGCCCTACCTCGGCAAACAAGCATCTCCATTCCACCATCGCCGGCCCGCCGACTCGCACCACTGCGGAAACTCCTGTCTTGCTCACCGCGTATAAGAAGAAACAACTTCCAGCCAATTCGGGGGCATCTGAGAAAGGGTACTAATGGGTTCGCTCGCCTCCAATCCCAAAACCGCCGCGCTGATCGCATTGCTGCTCTGCCTCCCGACCGCAATCATCGTTGGGCTCGCTCTCCTGGACATCCAGCCGCAGCTTGGCCCAATGTTATCCAATGCCGATGGAACGCCCAGCTCATTGATCCCGATCGGCGCCCTGCTGCTCTTGCCCGTGGCGCTGTTGATCACCGCGCTGCCGATTCAGAAGTCCTTCCGGGCTGGTCAGGGACTGCTCATGCATCCTGTCAATCTGGCGCTCGCCGTGGCGCTTGTGCTGATGATCAATGCGATTGCCGTCGGCATCATCGCCGATCAATTTCCCTGCTGGATGGGCGTCGTCAACTGCGATTGAAACCGTCACTCCGCTACACCCCGTATGGGCGACCCTCGCGGTCGCCCTCCGTAGATCCTCTTAGTGAAACACTCGGCCGGGGACAATCCCCGCCCACCGATGCCTCACCGCCTGCGCAGCGTCCTGAGGAACGAGGGATTGCGGTGGGTCTTCCGTGAGCCGACCTTCCGTCCCCCGAGTGGGTTAGACATTCCTGTCTGACACTTTTCTCTTCACCACACCCGACAGACAAGAATGTCCGCCCCACCATCACCGGTGCCCCACCGCCGGTGCTTCACGCTGTTCGCTGTACCCCACCCGAAGGGTGGGAACTTCATAGCGTCCGCCTGACCTGACCCCTCCACCGCAGCCCTCTCGTGGGTCAGACATTCCTGTCTGATATCTTTCCTGACAGCCCTACCTCGACAAGCAAGAATCTCCATCCCACCATCGCCTATATCGATGAATCGCAACTCCCCTCTCCTCTTGGGAGAGGGGTCGGGGGTGTTGGTGCACATGATCTTCGCCAGCTCACCTACCCACCCCCCCATTCCCCTTGCAATCCCAAAAATCGCGTATTAATTGCGGACGCACATTCTCAAAGAGCAGGTCATTTACGCGCATCGCCTTAGGACAAATCAACCCCACCGTCGGGGACTTCCCCGGCAACCTCGAAAAAATCCTCGCCTATGTCGAGCGCGCCGCCCAACTCAAATGCGACCTCGTCGCCTTCCCGGAACTCGCCCTCTGCGGCTACCCGCCCGAGGATTTGCTCCTCAACCGCAGCTTCGTCGAGGCCAATCACGAATTCCTGAATCAGCTGATCGCCCGCAGCCGCGGCCCCGCCATCATCTGCGGCTGGGCCGGCTCCGAAGGCACCAGCGTTTTCAACTCCGCCGCCGTCATCGCCAAACGGAAACTGCAACTATCGTACGAGAAAGTCGCCCTGCCCAATTACGGCGTCTTCGACGAGGAACGCTACTTCCAGCCGGGCGCCGAGATGCCGCTGCTGCGCCTGCGCCATACCTTGATCGGCCTCAACATCTGCGAGGATATCTGGATTTGCCCCGGCATCACTGAACAGCAGGCCGCCCTCGGCGCGCGCGTCATTCTCAACATCTCCGCCTCGCCCTACCACATGCACAAGGCCGAGGAACGCATCGAAATGCTCCGCGACCGCGCCGTCCGCAATCACTGTCACGTCCTCTACTGCAACACGGTCGGCGGCCAGGATGAATTGATCTTCGACGGCGCTTCCCTCGCCATCGACCCCAAAGGCAAAGTGATCGCGCGCGCGGAATTGTTCAAGGAAGAACTGCTGATCGTCGATCTCCCCGAAGGCCCCAAACCCAACAGCGCCACTTTCGACCTGCTTAAACGCGCCGGCGCCAACGCCAATCAGCAATTCCCAATCCGCTACTGCGAACTCGACGGCGCCGACCGGACAGCGTCCAAGCCCGCCAAACCCAAAGTCGCGCGGCGGATTCCCGAAGAGGAAGAAGTCTTCCAGGCCTTGGTACTCGCCACCCGCGACTACGTCACCAAGAACGGCTTCAAGAGCGTCGTTATCGGTATGTCGGGCGGTATCGACTCCGCCCTCACGAGCGCTGTGGCCGTCGAGGCGCTCGGCAAGAAGAACGTCCACCTGATCTTCATGCCGTCGCGCTTCACCTCCGAATTGTCGCACCGCGCGGCTGACCGCCAGGCGCAATTGCTCGGCGTTGCAATGGACGATCTGCCGATCGTCGACCTCTTCGACGACTACGCCGAATTGCTCAATCCCGTCTACGGTGACTGCACTTCCGGCCTCACCGGCGAGAACCTGCAGGCGCGTATCCGCGGCAATCTGCTGATGGCCTATTCCAACAAGTTCGGCGCGCTGGTGCTCAATACCTCGAACAAGTCGGAGGCCGCCGTCGGCTACACTACGCTTTATGGCGACATGGTCGGCGGCTTCGCGGTGCTCAAAGACATCCCCAAGACGCTGGTCTACAAGATCAGCCGCCACCTCAACCGCAAACGTGAAACCATCGCCCGCGAAATCATCAAACGTCCGCCGACCGCGGAGCTGAAAGACAATCAGCTCGACACCGACTCACTGCCGCCGTACGAAATCCTCGACGAGATCTTGCGCCTCTATGTCGAACTCGACACTGACGAGCAAGAAATCGTCAAATCCGGCTTCGACCCCAACGTCGTGCACCGCGTGATCCACATGGTTGGCGCCGCCGAATACAAGCGCCGCCAGTCACCCCCCGGCGCCCGCATCACCCCGCGCGCCTTCGGCAAAGACCGCCGCTGGCCGATCACCAACAAATTCTGATTTGACAATCCGTTGCTCAAACTCAATTATTTCCCCTTAATGGTCGGTGGACGAGCAGCTTGGGAATGATCCAGACCAGTCTACACCCGCAATCTCCGAGGGAAGGAGTTTTATGCTCAAGGAATTCAAAGAATTTGCGATGCGCGGCAATGTCGTCGACATGGCCGTCGGTATCATCATCGGCGCGGCGTTCGGCAAGATCGTCTCGTCGCTGGTCGGCGATGTGATCATGCCGCCGCTCGGCGCGCTGCTGGGTGGTGTCGATTTCTCCAATCTCGCGATTACCATCAAAGCGGCGACCGCAGAAGCTCCGGCCGTGGTGATCGGCTACGGCAAGTTCATCCAAACCGTCGTCGACTTCCTCATCGTCGCCTTCGCCATCTTCATGGTGATTAAGGGTATGAATTCACTCAAGCGCAAGAAAGAGGAAGCCCCGGCAGCCCCGCCGGCTCCGACCAAGTCCGAAGTGCTCCTGACCGAAATTCGCGACGCACTCAAAAGCCGCTAACGGTCACAAGCGCAATTCGGACTCCACGATTGCGCCAAGTTAATCGACAAATTATCGTTAATTCAACCGGGTGACTGCCAGGCCACCCGGTTTTCTTTTACTATCTCAACAAGTTGACAAATAATCGACAAATCATAGACGAAAATTTGTTGGACAAGAAAACTCCAGCAAATAGTCGCCTGTTAAATAGACAGAATCGAGACACAGAGCTCGTTGAGAGAAACTAAACGAAATCTAACCTATATGAGAGGAGCAAATCCGTGAAAACACTCGACGTCATCGTGGCCATCCTGCTAATCGTGGGCGGCCTGAATTGGGGCTTGGTTGGTCTACTGAACTTCGACCTGGTCGCGACCTTGCTCGGCGACGGCACCATGCTCGCTAAGGCGGTCTATGTCCTGGTCGGTCTGTCGGCTATCTATCAGGCCGCCGGCTTCAAGGCGATCCAGCGTCGCTGGGGCTTGGCCACAGCCTGAGGTTGGCAATTCTCGCACCGGTCGGCGGTCACTACCGCCGGCCGGCGCCTATTAACAAGAAAACAAATTGGCAGTTAAGACAACAACGGAGGAAATCATGAACAAGACTCTCAGCTGTTTTACCGTCGCACTCGGTCTGCTCTTCGCCGTAAACGCCGCCAATGCCGACAATTGCGGCGCCGGCAAAACCGGCGCGGAGACCCAGAAGGCAAGTACAGTGGTGGCCGCGAGCGCTACCCAGAAGCCAATGGATATCGTCGAGACGGCAGTCGCTGCCGGCAGCTTCAACACTTTGGTTGCTGCTGTGCAGGCCGCCGGTCTGGTCGAGACCTTGAAAGGCGCCGGTCCGTTTACGGTGTTTGCGCCGACCGACGAGGCCTTTGCCAAGCTGCCCAAGGGCACGGTGGAAGCGCTGCTCAAGGATAAGGCCAAGCTCGCCGCCATTCTCACCTACCACGTGGTTCCCGGCAAGGTGACCGCCGCCGATGTCGTCAAGCTGCGCGAAGCCAAGACCGTCAACGGCCAGAGCGCCAAAGTCACGGTTGGAGCGGACGGCGTGATGATCGACAACGCCAAGGTGGTCAAGACCGATGTCATGACGACCAACGGCGTGATTCACGTGATCGACACTGTCATTCTGCCCAAGGATGAGAAGAAGTCGTAACCAACAAAACCGGAACGAACGGGACACTCGGCGGAGTTTCCAGCGACCCATGTCACTTCTTGCAACCGTCAGTGTCCCGGCTCTACCGGTCGCGATTCACGATAGACACGAATACAACTGAAGGTACTGCCGGGCCTCGAACGTTGCCCGCAAACAAAACAGGAGCAAACTGACAATGACCAGACTTAAGAACATGATAATCGGGCTTCTCGCCCTGATGACCGTCACCGCCGCCGCCCAGAGCGGGAGCGCGCGCCTGCAGGTCATCCACAACGCCGCCGATCCGGCCGCCGCCGTGGTCGACATCTACGTGAACAACAACCTCTTTGAGAACGACTTCGCCTTCCGCGAAGCCACCGAGTTCCGCACAGTTCCCGCCGGCGTGACGTTGAACATTCAGGTAGCGCCGGGGAATTCCTCCTCTGCGGCTGAAGCTATCGCCGTCATTCCGGTTACCCTGAGCGCCAACCGGACCTACGTTGCCGTCGCCAACGGTGTGGTCGGCGGCGGTTTCGCCGCCAATCCGGACGGCCTGCCGATCAGCTTCCAACTCTTCGCCAAGGATGGTATCCGCGAGAAGGCGCAGCGCAGTCCGTTTGTTGATGTGATCGCGCTGCACGGTGCGACCGACGCTCCGACTGTGGACATCCGCTCGCGCCTGATCGGCAGACTGCCGCTCTTCGACGACCTGAGCTACGGTGAGTTCAGCAACTACCGTTCGCTGCTGGCGCGCAAGCAGACCTTCGACGTCACCCCCGGCAATGATCCCAACACCGTCGTGGCGACCTTTGAGATCGACCTGACCGGCCTGCGCGGCGGTTCGGCCGTCGTCTTCGCTTCCGGCTTCCTCAACCCGGCCGCCAACAACAACGGCCCGGCCTTCGGCTTGTTCGCCGCGCTCCCCAACGGCACCGTGGCGGCCTTGACGCCGGTCACGCCAACCGCGCGTCTGCAGGTCATTCACAATGCCGCCGATCCGGCCGCGAGCGTGGTCGACATCTACGTCAATGACGCACTGTTTGAGAACGATTTCGCCTTCCGCGAAGCCACCGAGTTCCGCACCGTGCCTGCCAACGTGACTCTGAATATCCAGGTCGCGCCCGGCAACAGCACCTCGTCAGCCCAGGCGATCGCCACCATCCCGGTGACACTCGAAGACGGCAAGACTTACGTCGCCATCGCCAACGGCGTCATCGGCCCCGGCTTTGCCGCCAACCCGGACGGCGCTAATATCGGCTTCAACCTTTTTGCCGTCGACGGCATTCGTGAAAAGGCCTGGTTGAATTTCGGCGTCAACGTGATCGTCTTCCACGGTGCCACCGACGCGCCGACAGTCGATGTCTACGCCAAGATCGGCCCATTCAACTATCGCGCCGTCAACGATCTGAGCTACGGCCAATTCTCTGCCTACAAGTCGCTCTTTGCCAAGGAATATACGCTTAGCGTTACGCCGGGCAACAGCACGTCGGTGGTGGCGGCTTATCAGGCCGACCTGACCGGCCTGCGCGGCGGCGCGGCCGTGGTCTTTGCCTCCGGCTTCCTCAATCCGGCAACCAACAATAACGGCCCCGCCTTCGGCCTCTACGCCGCGCTCCCCAACGGCGTGGTGGTGGCGCTTCCGGCGGTCAGCCCTAGCCCGATGGTGACAATCGACGACGAAACCGAACTGACGGAGGCCCGGATCGAGCAGTTCGAACGTCAGGCGGCCGTGCTGCCCTCGGATTTCGCTCTGAATCAGAACTATCCGAATCCGTTCAACCCGACCACGACCATCTCCTTCGCGCTACCGAATGCCGCGCCTGTGACGCTGACCGTCTACAACGTCATCGGCCAGGAAGTGGCGCGGTTGGTGGATGGTCCGCTTCCGGCGGGTCCGCACCAGGTGACCTTTGACGCTGCCAATATGGCCTCGGGCATCTACTTCTATCGCCTGCAGACCGACGGCTTCAGCGAACAGCGGAAAATGGTGCTGATGAAGTAACCGCAGTTCCGGCAGACTCCGCCGCCGCGCAGCCGACCGAGCTGCGGCTGGCGCAGGCGCAGTCTGATTCAACGCACGGGCGTCGCGGCAACAGCAGCGGCGCCCGTGCTGTTTCCGGCTGGAGGATCATCGTCACCATCCACACCTGCCTTCGTCATGACCCCTTAGCGAATTCGCTTGCGCCCGGCCGTCACACCCGCCGCGGCGAAGATTTGATGCAACTCCGGCGCCGCCGTCACGTTGGATTAAACAGGGTGAGTCGAGGGGCGTCTATCCGAATATCGGTAAGCGATAACACGAACGCACGGCGCAGTTGCGCCCGGGGATTTCCTAAGGAGACACCGATGCAGATTGTTCAAGTCGTACGCCGGACTAGCGCGATTCTTGCCGCGCTGGCGCTGATGGCCGGATGTAGTTCTACGCCCGTCGATGACGGCAAAGTTCCGATCACCACAAAATCGGAGAAGGCGCGCGAGCAGTTCGTGCAGGCGCGCGATTTCAGTGAAAGGCTGCGCGGTGTCGAAGCACTCGCTTTGCTCAAGCGCGCGGTCGAGCAGGACAGCCAGTTCGCGCAGGGCTACCTGCTGTTGGCGCAGGTTTCACCCGGCGCCGGTGAGTTCTTCGCGAATCTGGATAAGGCCCGCAAAGCCGCCACATACGCCACCGAGGCGGAACAACTGATGATTCAGGCGTTTGCCGCTCAGGTCAACAGCGACCTGCCCGCACAGGAACAGGCACTGACACAGTTGGCGACCCTGCGCCCCAACGACGAGAGAGTCCAGATGCTGCTCGGCAACTACTACTTCGGCCTGCAGCGCTGGCCCGAGGCGATCACCCATTACCAGCAGGCGGTCGCGATCGACTCGAACTTCTCCCCGGTCTACAACCAACTGGGCTACAGCTACCGTTTCAACGAGCGCATGGCGGAGGCAGAAGCCGCTTTCAAGAAATATATCGCGCTGATTCCCGACGACCCGAATCCTTACGACTCTTATGCCGAGCTTCTGATGAAACTGGGCCGCTTCGAGGAATCGATCGCCCAATATGAACGGGCGCTGAAAGTGCAGTCGACTTTCCCGCCGTCGTACTTCGGCATCGCCAGCAATTTGAACTTCCTCGGACGGCATGCAGAGGCACGCGAGAAACTGCAGCAATTCTTCGACCAAGCCGAAAATGACGGTCAACGCCGCGCCGCCTATGCCGGCATGGCGATTTCGGCGGTTGATGAGGGCAACTACGAACTGGCGCTGCAAATGCTGCAGAAAATGTATGACGTGGCCGCCGCGAAGAATGACTTTGCCGCAATGTCGGGCGATGTCAATCTGATGGGCAACGTGTTTCTGGAAATGGGCAGGGCCGACGATGCCTTGAAGCGCTTCCAGGAGACGGTCGATCTGCAGGCCAAAGCCGAAAACAACTCCGAGCAACTCATAGCGCTGGTGCACCTTAATTCCCTTTATGATGCTGGCCGGGTCGCGCTGGCCAAGGGCGATTTGGCGACCGCAAAGGACAATTTCGCGAAGTACCAAACGCAGGCGGATGCGAACAAGAATCGTTTCCAGATCTGGCTGGGACAACAATTGGCGGCGCTGATCGCGCTGCAGGAGCAGAAGTGGGATGCTGCGCTCGCTGCTATCGAGAAAAGTAATCTGCAGAATCCCTACAACCTCTGCCTGCTGGCGGAGACCTATCGCGGCCTGGGCGACACGGCGATGGCACAGGAATTTTTCCGGAAGGCAGCCGACTACAACTTGGTCAACAGCCTGAACCAATCGTTGGCGCGCCGCCGCGTCGCGACCAAAGCCGGGGGTGTATAGCCGACTTCGGCGCTCCAGAACGCTTGGAACAAGACTTCCGCCGCTGTCTGGCGCTACGATCTGTGGCGCCGACAGCGTTCCCGTGGGGCCGACTCTATTCGGATCCATAGCCTTGGTCGGTTCATATTCTCCCTTCAGCTCCCGTTCCCGTGGGGCCGACTTCAGTCGGCTCATATTCTCACGCCAAAAAAATCGGCAGGTCTCCGCCACCATTCTACGAAACACCCGCCAGCCGCGCCCGGAGACCTACCTACAACTCTGCCGTCGCCCGCAAACACACCGCCCACAAATCATCTCCGGTCGGGCACAAGGAATCGACCCGCAATTCCCCTCATGTCGATCCCATAGCATCCACAGTCAATTCCCCTCTTGAGAGGGGTGGATCGAGCCCGCTTCTTAACTTTCTCGACTCTAATTATTCCTCTGCAAGTCGAAACTCCACTCCTGCCTCCCATCAAGCGGGCTCGAGACGGGGTGTGTCGCTTGATCGCTCCGCATCAAGTCTCGCAAGTACCCGATCCGCCGCAACGAGGCAATCTCTCGGCTTCGTCAGTCAAGACCGCCCGCGGCAATTCGACATCTCCCACAATCGCAGAGGCGGGTCCTTCGACCCGCCTCTACAGCTTGCCCCTTTGTTTCACCGCCAGGTGAAGCCCGCTTTGCCTGAGCGCACAATCCGCCCGCTGGGTAAGGCGAACGGGATGGTTATTCACCTTGCATGCCGAACGGCTCCGGCGACAGGCGGCGTTCGCGCTCCTGCCGCAGCCGATCCGCCTTGGCAATCATATCCATGAATTCAATCAACTGATCGTCGTTGCGCGGCTGGTACTCTTCGGTCCTGCCCTCGTCGTCGCGCCAGCGATCTTCACTCCGGTCGCGATCCAGCGCGCGCACCACTGCCAGCACATCGCCCAGGTTGCTCCCCTTGGCCCAGTACGACCCGCGCATGATCTCGGCGAACTCCGCTGCCGCGGCCGCCAGCCGGAAATCGACGGACGCATGATCGAACGAGGTCTGGAAGATGCCGCGGTCGATCAGCTCGGCGATTTCGGAAACACCGAAGTTGTCCGGATCCTTGTAGCGCACGAAGATCGTGCCGATCTCACCGCGCGGAGCTTCGTTCTTGAGCTTGATCTCATAGAGCGCAGTCACGGTATGGCCGGACCCGATTTCGCCGCCATCTTCCTTATCGTCGCGGAACTTCTCATCGGCGACGTCACGGTTCTCGTAGCCGAGCAGACGATAGCGCTCAACCACCTGTGGATTGAAATCGACCTGGATCTTCACGTCGCGCGCGATCACCTGCAACGTGCCGGTCAGATTCTCCAGAAACACCCGGCGCGCATCCTCCCAGGTATCGACGTAGGCGTAGTGGCCGTTGCCCTTGTCGCCCAGCTTCTCCAGCAGGACGTCGTTATAGTTGCCCATGCCGAATCCGATCGACGAGAGCGTGATCCCCTTGTCCGCATACTGCTTGATCGACTTGAGAATCTCCTCGGCGCCGGTCTGGCCGACGTTGGCGACGCCGTCCGAGCACAGGATCACGCGGTTGATCTTGCCCCGCTCGAACATCCGGTCCGCCATCTGATACCCGAGCTTGATCCCGGCTTCAGCATAAGTTGAGCCGCTGGGATAGAGTCTCTCGATCGCGTTGATGATCTCTTCTGAATTCTTGATTGAGGTCGGTTCCAGCACGACCCAGGCATTCGATCCGTACACCACGATGCCGACCCGGTCGCGCGGCGTCAACTGGTCGACCAGCATCCGCAGACTGCGGCGCACCAGGCCGAGACGGTTTTCGCGATCCATGGAGCCGGAGACATCGACGACGAATACGAGATTGGCGTCAAGACGATGCGCCGGATCGATCTTCTTGCCGACGATACCGATTTTCAGAAGCTGATAGTTCTTGCCGAAGCGCGACGGCGCGGATTCCATGTCAACGTCAAACGCGCGTTTGTGCGGGAAGCGATAATTGTACTTGAAATTGTTCACGAATTCCTCGACGCGAATCGCTTCCTCCGGCGGCAGGTTGCCGTCGTTGAGATAGGCGCGCGCCATCGTGTAGGATGCGTTGTCGCAGTCGATCGCAAACGTCGAGAGATGATCGTCCTCGGTATCGATAAACGGATTGACGCCGTACGCCTTGAAGAACATCGCATCGACATCCTCGCCGTTGGGGGGCGTGGTACCACCGTGCGCCGGCCCGTAGCAGCCGCCGATCGCGATCGACGGCGGCGGGAGGTAGTACACCAGGTCTTTGCCGCCGCGTTTGTGGGCTTCATTCTTGCCGTCAACCACTCCTGCTTGCGCCTTCAACACATCCTGAACCGTCTGCACCGGCATGTTCTTGATCTCTTCCGGAGTGATCTGCCGCAGATTGGCGGTTTCCGCCAGTTTGAGCAGATCGCGCTCGGCCGTGACGATCTGAGCTTGGGTCTCAACCACCGACTCGTTGAGGCTGAAATCCTGCGTGGTCGTGGCGTTCGCCGTGACCGTCAGTTCGGACACGCAGGTTGTGGCATAGCCGACGAATCGGGCGCAGATGCGATACTTGCCCGGCGGGACGTTGATGATCAGATACTCGCCGTTGACATCCGCCTGCGCGCCCATCGTGGTGGAGTCGATCTGCACGACGGCAAACGGAATCGGCGCCTTGGTCTTGAGGTTGATGATCTTGCCGCGGATTTTGCCGGTTTCGCCCGACAGGACCTGGGAGGCTACCACCGCCAGTAGCCAGAGGGCTGCGATTGCAGCGGTCAAAAGGAAGCGTTTCATGGGTTCCTCCGTTTTTCCGGTTGATCGTTCTTCCTTGTCTTCAGTACAGCTCGCGCCCGAGCTTATTCCCCATCTGGCGGTGAAATTCACTTGTCGTTGAATTCTCAGGGGTTACTCAGCGAACGACCACACCTCCCCGCTGGCGCAGAATGTCGTAGATCGTGGCGGCCGGCAAATTCCTGATCGTCTCCGACGTCAGCTGTCGCTGCGCTTGTGTATCGACGATGTGCAACAAGTCGCTTGGCGTTATACTGATCGGGATGCCATCAACTTCAATGACTTCCGGCTCCATGTGGAGATCGACACAAGTGCAGCTATCGGCCGTCACTAACACTGAATCAAGGGTGCGAAGAACGAACCCGTCTTCCTGCGCGCAGATCGCATACAATCCCGGCGCGACACCGTGGATGTGGAACTCTCCGATCGAATCGGCCTGCGCCACCGGTATTGAGTCGATGCTGATCAGGGCGAACGGTACGGACTCGTTCGTCTTGAGCACACGCACTTTCCCCGCAATACACCCCGCGCCAGTCGCATCTGCAACGGAACTGGAGCGCAGACAGCAGCCCAGCAAACACACGAGCGCGATAACGCCACACCAGCGCATCCCGGCCTCCCGCAATAGACATCTTTTCCGTGAATTGCCCCCCGAATTCACGGATACTTCCCATTTCCTCAGTTCAAATAGCTCGATTGTCGCAACGAAGCGCGTGGGTCGCTTCCATAGTCTCGACGCGGTAATCCGCGGAAGCGTTTAATCGGAAAATTGGGCTTGCCGATTGCGCGCCGATCGACGAGTTTGCCGATGTTCACGGGGAGGTGCCCATGACCCCATTCCTATCGAAATCGCTCAGCAATATCGGCGCACGAGCCTGCCGCAAGCGCGAGCTTGTCTCGCTGGCCGCATTTGTTACGACCATCTTCGTGTTCCTCGCCCTTAAAGTTTACGACGTCAGCCGCGGCTGGTACATCGCGCTTTTCCTTTCGGCCTTCGTCGCCGTGCTGGCGCTGCTGCAGGCGCGCGAAAAAACCTGAGTGCTGCTCGCGACGCGCGGTCAGCGCGATCTCGATAACGGCTTGGAAACTATCAGCGATCAGGACGAAGCCCACCAACTCCGCGGCAAAGCCCACCGCATGATCGGCCTCTCGCTCGCCGTCGCCCTCGGCTATACCGCCATCGTCTTCGCCGTGGCGTAAGCACGCCGCCGCTCCCTCTACCGCTTTCCTCCAATCGAGACGCGGTGTGTCCTTCCACAATTCCGTGCCGCCCTTCGTAGGTCAGGATCCCTGCGATCCTGACGTGCTTCCGCCCCCCACCGCGGATGGGGACAAACCCCGTCCCCACGAGTTGCCGGTGCCTCGCTGCTGCGCAGAAACGCCGTCCCCCCTCTCCTCCTGGGAGAGGGGCCGGGGGTGAGGGTGCACGCCCACAACAACATCTCTCTACCCTCAACAAATCACTCCCCGCCTTCACCGAATCCACTATCTTCTCCCCATGACCAACGACATCTTCTCCCTGCTGAAATCGCACCGCTCGATCCGGCGCTACAAACCCGATCCGGTGCCGGAGGAACTGCTGCAGCGCATCCTCGATGCCGCCCGGCAAGCGCCGACCTCCTCCAATCTACAATCCTACTCGATCATCGTCGTCACCGACCAGGCGAAGAAAACCCAGCTGGCCGAGTACTGCGGCAAACAGGCCTGGGTCGCGCAATGCCCGGTGTTTCTCGCGCTTTGTCCCGATCTGCGCCGCCTTGAGCGCGTCTGCCAATTGCGCGGCTACAAATTCAGCGACCGTTACATCGAGATGCTGCTCGTGGCGACGGTCGACACCGCGCTCGTGGCGCAGAATATCGTCGTCGCGGCGGAGGCCTCCGGTCTCGGCATCTGCCTGATCGGCGCAATCCGCAACAATCCCGCACCGGTCAGCACGTTGCTCAGACTCCCCGAGCGCGTGTTCCCGCTGGTCGGCATGTGCCTCGGCTACCCCGATCAACAACCGATGGTCAAGCCGCGGCTGCCGGAGCCAGTTGTCATCCACCGCGAGGAATACAACGACGCCGGCCTCGAAGCGCTGCTGGCCGAATACGACCGCACGATCAAGGCCACCGGGCTGTACGACGGCCCCAACCGCATCATCGCCGCGCCCGACGGCCGCGAAACCCCTGCTGCGGACTATAGCTGGACCGAACACACCGCCCGCCGCGCCGCCACCACCAATCCGGCATCATTGCGGGTACACATGAGGGAATTTCTGGCAGAGCGAAAGATCGGTTTAGAGTAGAGGGCGCCTAAGAGATCTTCTCGACGACGCGATGCGCCTGCTTGACGCAATCATTGAGGCCGATGCCGTAGTAGGCGTTGCTGGCCAGATGCAACTGCGGCAGCGCCGCCAGCTCCCGCTCCACGACATCCATGATCGCGCGATGCCCCACGCGGTATTGCGGGATGCCGTACTGCCAGCGATAAATCTTGATCGTCTCCGGCGCACCGGTGATGCGCATGATCTCGCCCAGATCAGAGCTCGTCACGTTTAGCAGTTCGTCGTCAGTCAGCTTGATCGATTCATGGTCGCCGTCGCCGCCGACCATCGTGCGGAACTGAATCTTGCCCGCGGGCGCGCGCTTGGCGAAAATCGACGACGTCCAGATCGCGCCGAGAATCCGGCGCTGCTCCTTCTGCGGCACCAAGAATCCGAACCCGTCGACCGAATTTCGCACCTGCGCTGCATCATATCCGAGACAAACCACCGCGATCGGCGCGTAGGGGATCTTGCCGAGCGCTTCCGCCAGCGGCTGTGACAGTTCGCCGACGATCTGCGCCGCGGCATAGGACGGCGTCGCCAGCACCAGATGCCGACACGTCTCGACAGCACCGTCGCTGAGTTCCACGCGCAGCTCGCCGTTGTCGCGCCGCACCGACTTGACACCGACGCCGCAGGTGATCTGATCGCTGTACAACTCGGCAAAGCGTTCGATGACTGGATACAGTCCACCGAAAAACGACGTCAGCCAGCCGCCCGGCCCACCCGGGCCGCCCGCTTTCTTTCCCGAAGCGCGCGCCGCCCGCGCCTTCGCAAACAGCGCCTTGATCAGCGAACCGTATTGATCCTCCATCTCGCGCATGATCGGGAAACATGACTGCAGCGACAATCGCTTGGCGACACCGCCGTAAACGCCGGAGACCATCGGCTGCACCAGATAATCAGCCGCCTCCTGCCCGATGCGCCGCGCGACAAAGTCGTACACCGATTCATCAACGCCGTCGGGTCGCGGTTTGGCCCACGGTTCGAGCGCCAACCGGAATTTGCCCCGCCAACTGAGGATGCTGCTCATCAGGAACTTCGGCGGCGACATCGGCACCGGCCGCAATCGTCCGCCGCGCAAAATGAAACGCGCATTCACGCTCTCATTCGCGCGCTCGAGCCGCTCCTTCAATCCCAGCTCGTCGCACAACTGCAGCGTCAGTGGCTCGCGATCAAGAAATCCGTTGGGCCCCCAGTCGAAGCTGTAGCCGTCGATCTGATCGGTGCCGATCGTCCCCCCAAGGCGGATGTCCGCCTCAAGCAGACGCACGGTCAACTGCGGCTTGTTGCGGCGCAGAAGATGCAGTGTTGCCAGGCCGGAGATGCCGCCGCCCGCGATGAGGACGTCAACTTTGGCCATGAGCACTCACTGCCTTCCGCACAATCTCCGCCAGCACCGCACCGAACCGCTGATCGTCGTTAAACATCGGCATGCGGCGCAGGCGGCGCCCGAACTCGGCGCCGACGATTTCGGGGAGCTGCAAGTCGATCTCAAACAGCGTCTCGATATGATCGCAGACAAACGCAATCGGCACGATGAACAGCCCGCCGCGCCGCTCACTCAATAGCCGCTTCACTTCATCGATCGTGTCAGGCCCAACCCACTTCACCGGACCGGTGCGGCTCTGAAACGCGACGAAATGCTCCCGTCCGCCGGCAGCAAGTTCGGCCGTGCGGCGAATCTGGTCGACATAGGGGTCGCCCTCGTCGACGAATTTTTGCGGCAGCGAGTGCGCCGAAAAGAGCAGCGTTTCGTCGGGACGGATATGGTTCGTGATGTATTCGCGCAGCAGCGCAGTATAGCCCGGGGCGTCGTGAAAATCACGAATCTCGATTGCCGCAACCTCGGGATACCGCCGCAAACTCTCCCGCGCCACCGTAAACGACGAACCCGTCGTGGCTTTGCTGAATTGCGGATAAAGCGGCAGCAACACGAGCTTGCGGAAACCTGCCTCCACCGCCGCGACAATCGCCGAGTCGATCGTCGGCCGCGAATAGCGCATCCCCGCGTAGCACTGCACCTGCGCGAAATCACGGCGCAATTCCTGTTCGATCAGCCGCGCCTGCGCTTCGGTCCACTTCAGCAGTGGCGAGCCGCCGCCGATGCGACTGTAATTGTGCGTCACCTCCGGCGTGCGGCGCCGGGAGATCATCCGCGCAAACGGCTTCTGCAGAAGTGTGCCCCCCGGCAAGCGAATGATGTTACGATCGGAGAAAATGTTGAACAGGTACTCGGGGATCTCCGCCGTCGTGGCGGGTCCGCCCATCGCAAGCAAGATGACGGCGAGACGATCGTTCATTCGGCGCTCAAATCGTCCGCGAAAAACGCACGCCCTTCGATTCGCCGTTCTCGTCGAGATAGGCGTCGAAGGTCATCGCGATGTTGCGCACGAACGTGCGGCCCACCGGCGTGATCTGCAAACCGCACTCATCGTGTGTCATCAACCCGTCGCCGACGAACGGCTCCAGCCGCTGATGTTCGGTCGCAAAGTAGTCCTGGTAGTGAACCTGAAGCAGTTCCTCCAGTGCCAGGTAATGCAATCGAAAATTGCACATCAGTTGACTGATGACATATTGCCGGATCAAATCGTCGCGCGTCAGGTTCAGGCCGCGATACACCGCGAAGCCGTGTTCGGCGAGCGCCTTCTCGTAGCTGTCCAGCTTGGAAGTGTTCTGGAAAAACGCATTATTGACATACCCGATCGCCGACATGCCGAAACCAATCATCTCCGGCGCGCTCTGCACCGTATAGCCCATGAAATTGCGGTGCAGCCGCCCGTCCTGCTGCGCCAGCGACAGCTCGTCCTCCGGCAGCGCGAAATGATCTATCCCGATCTGGCGATACCCCGCTTTGGTGAACTCCTCGACCGCGGTCGCAAATAGCTGATACTTCACTTCCGTCACCGGCAGATCACTCGCATGGATCACCGACTGATGCGGCATGCTCTGCGGCAAATACGCGAACGAATACATCGCCACCCGATCGGGGCGCAAGGTCAGCGCCTGCCGGATCGTCTCCGCGAACGATGCGACCGTCTGCTTCGGCAGACCGTAGATCAAATCAAGATTAATACCGCGAAACCCCAGCGCGCGGCTCTGGGTGATGATGTGTTCTACCGCCGCAAACGACTGAATCCGCCCGATCGCCTCCTGCACATTCGGGTCAAAGTCCTGCGTGCCGATCGAGATGCGGTTGAAGCCCGACTTGGCGAGAAACTCCAGTTGTTCGTCGGTCGTGACGCGCGGGTCAACTTCGATCGACTTCTCGCATCCCGGCGCAAACTCAAAATGCGCCGCAACCGCGCTGAAGACGATTTCCATTCCGCGACAATCGAGAAACGTCGGCGTCCCGCCGCCCAGATGCAACTGGCTCACCTGTCGGCGCGCACCGAGCAATGCTGCCGTGTTCTTAATCTCGGCCGTAATGTTGGCGACGTAGCTGTCCACCCGCTCGCGATGCTGGGTTACCACGGTATTGCAGCCGCAGTAGTAACAGCGCTTGCGACAAAACGGAATGTGGCAATAGAGTGCCAGCGGCGTGTTCACCTGCGCCGATGCCGCTTGCAGCGCCTCTCGATATTGCGCCACCCCGACCTCGTTGCTCCACACCGGCACCGTCGGATAGCTGGTGTAGCGGGGTCCGGGACGGTCATATTTGCGCAGCAGCTCGATCGGAACGCGGGTATACTCAGAAGCGGTTGTCATGGCTATGAACGGAAGTTCTTGACGGTCTTGATCATCGTCTCGACCGAAGCCAGCGGTGTCTCCGGCAGGATTCCGTGGCCGAGGTTGAAGATGAGATTATCGTGCCGCGTCAAACTCCGCAGAATATCCTGCGTCCGCGCCGCGACAACCTCGGGGCCGCTAAACAACACGGTCGGATCGAGATTCCCCTGCACCGATTTGCCGGCCAGCGCCGTTGCCGCGGTCGCCAGGTCGATCCGGTAGTCCACGCCAATCACCTCGCAGTTGATTTCCCGAACCAGATCGAGATACGGCGCGACGTTGTTGACGAAGAAGATCCGCGGCACCTGACGCGATCTCAGCGTCGCGAAAATCCGTTCTGCCGGCGCCGCCGACCAGCGGCGATAATCGTCGTGCGCGAGAATCCCGCCCCAACTGTCGAACAACTGCACGGCGTCGGCACCGGCGCTCACCTGTTCATTGAGGTAATTCGCCACCGACTCGGTAAGCAAGTCAATCAGTCGCTTCGCCGCCTCAGGATAACGCTGCAAGAAAATCTTGGCCTTGTCGAAAGTCTTCGAGCCCTTCCCCTCGACGAGATAACAGAAGAGCGTAAACGGCGAGCCGGCAAAACCGATCAACGGCGTCTGCGGCAGACGCTGCTTGATTTCGTCGATCCCCGCCAGCACAAACGCCAAATCCCGCCGCACATCGCACGCGTGCAACCGCTCGACATCTTCCGGCATCGAGATCGGCTGCCCGATCACCGGGCCGCCGTCGGGGAAACTCACCTTGGCGCCCATCGGTTCGAGCATCGTCAGGATGTCGGAGAAGAGTATCGCAGCATCGAGCCCGAAGCGTTCGACCGGCTGGCGCACTACCTCGGCTATCAGTCGCGGCGAGCGACACAATTCCTGGAACGACACCTTGCTGCGCACCTGCCGATATTCGGGCAAATAGCGGCCCGCCTGGCGCATGATCCACACCGGAATTGCGCCGTCATTGCGGCCATAGCACGCCTTGATGAACGGCGAGTCGGCTACGCCCACGTATGCGCCTCGCGCTGAATCGCCGTGCCGAGGATGTCGGCGGCCTGCGCCAGCAGCTCGTCGGTGTGCGCCGCTGAAATGAAGCAGACTTCGTACCCCGAGGGCGGCAGATAAATCCCTTGCTGTAAAATCGGATGATGCAGGCGGTTGAAATGACTGATGCCGTCGCTGGAAATCTGATGCGCCGCGCGCGGCAAGTCGGGTTGGAACACAATCCAGTAGATCGAGGCGACCCCCGCGACCGTGACCTGGCTGTCGCGCAGATGGGACGTCAATTGCGTTACGAAGCGGCGATTCATCGCTTCCAACCGCTCGTGAATTCTGCCATCGGCCAGCTTCTTGAGCGTCGTCAGTCCCGCGACCATCGCCACCGGGTTGCCCGACAGCGTGCCCGCCTGGTAGACCGGTCCCAGCGGCGAGAGCATCTCCATAATCTCCGCCCGCCCGCCGAACGCGCCCACCGGCATCCCGCCGCCGATGATCTTGCCGTAGGTGACCAGGTCGGGGCGAATGCCGTAGTACGCCGCGGCACCGCCCATGCCGAGTCGGAAGCCGGTGATGACCTCGTCGAAGATCAGTAGCGCGCCGTGCTTCTCCGTCAGCGCGCGCAGCAAACGAATATAATCGTGGCGCTGAATCAGCAGGCCGTTGTTGGCCGGAATGCCCTCGACGATCACCGCGGCGAGTTCATCGCCGTGCTGGGCGAAGAATTCCTGCAGGGCGTCCTCATCGTCGAGCGGCAACACTGCCGTCTGACTCGTGATCGCCTCCGGCACTCCCGCGGAAGACGGCTGCCCGAACGTCACCAGCCCCGAACCGGCCTTGACCAGCAGATGATCGCTGTGGCCGTGATAGCAGCCCTCGAACTTCAAAATCAGATCGCGCTTGGTAAATCCACGCGCCACCCGGATCGCCGACATCACTGCTTCCGTCCCGGAGGAGACGAAGCGGATCTTCTCGACCGCCTCCACCGTCTTCACGATGAACGCCGCCAGCTCGTATTCCAGCTCGGTCGAGGCGCCGAAGGTCATTCCTTTCTCGACCTGCGCCTTCACCGCGGCGACCACGTCCGGATCGCCGTGGCCGAGAATCAACGGCCCCCAGGAATTACAGAAGTCGAGATACTTGTTGCCGTCGACGTCGTAGAGAAACGCGCCGTCGCCCTTGGCGATGAATCGCGGCGTGCCGCTGACGGAACGGAACGCGCGCACCGGCGAATTGACGCCGCCCGGAATCACTTCCGCGGAAAGTTCCATCAGGCGGCGCGACTTTTGGTGGTCGAAAACGACCTTAGAGATGCCAGCCATGTTTAAGGATGTCCCTGAGATGATAGGTCAGTATAATCGAGGCGCCCGCGCGCGTAATCGCCGTCAGATTTTCCAGCGTCATCGTCTTTTCGTCGGCCATTCCCGCCTGCGCCATCAGCTTGACGGCGGTGTATTCGCCGGAAACGTTGTAGGCCGCGATCGGCAGGCTCGTGTTGGCGGCGAAGTCGGCAATGATATCCAGATACGCCAGCGCCGGCTTGACCATCACGATATCCGCGCCCTCCGCTTCATCCAGTTCCAGTTCCTTGAGCGCTTCGCGGCGATTGCGGAAATCCATCTGGTAACCCTTGCGGTCGCCCTTGCCCGGCGCCGAATGCGCGGCTTCGCGGAACGGCCCGTAATAGGTCGACGCATACTTCGCCGTGTACGCGAGAATCAATTCGTTGGAATGCCCTTCCTTCTCCAGCGCCAGCCGGATCGCCGCGATGCGCCCGTCCATCATGTCGGAGGGCCCGACGCAGTCGCAACCGGCCTTCGCCAGTGCCACCGCCATACGCGACAGGATCGCCACCGATTTGTCGTTGTCAATCTCGCCGTCGATCGTGATGCCGCAGTGGCCGGTGTCGGTATAGGCGCAGAGACAAACATCGGCGCTGATGAACAGCGACTCGGCGAATCTTTGCTTGAGTTCCTTGCAGGCGCGGATCACGGGATTCTTTTCATCCCAGGCCGTCGAGGCCAACTGATCCTTGCGCTCGGTCACGCCGAACAGCATGATCTTGTTGATGCCGAGATTCAGGTCGGCAGCAATCGTCTCGACCAGGCGGTCAACCGACTCGCGGTGGATGTTCGGCATCCCGGCAATCTCTTCCCGCACGCCGGAGCCGTCGGTGACGAAATAGGGCTGAATCATCCCCTTGAGATTGAGCGGCGTCTCGGCGACCAGGTCGCGAATTAACGGATTGTGCCGCAGGCGGCGGGGACGAAAGGAACGCTCCACCTACAGATACTCCAGCACGGAGTTCACGTCCGCTTGCTTCAACACGACGATATTGCGCCAGCGCTGGCGCTCCATCTCGGCCGCGGTGGTGTTGCCGATCGCCAGCAGCCGCGCCTGCGGATTGCCGAACTGCCGCTGGTAGGCGCGCACCATCGACGGGGCGGTAAACAATATCGCGTCGTTGCGCTTGATTTTCGAAATCACTTTGGGATCAATGTTGCGTTCCACCGATTCGTAACACGGCACGGAATAATACTTATAGCCGCGGCCGAAAAACAGCGGCGCCGGGTCGTACTCGACGTCGCGCGCCCGCGCGTACATAACCACCTGTCTGTTCTCGGGATAATGCTGGATGAATTCGGTAAACAACGTTTGGCCGTAAGAATCGGAGGGCTGGAACGAGGCTTCCTTCTCCCACTTCTTCAGCGACGTATCGGTGCGCGCGCCGACGACCGCAAACCGCGTCTTGTCGGACAGCACCAGGTCCAGCTCGGAAAGCCGCAGGAAGAACGAGGCCACTCCCTGCGCGCTGGTGAAGAATACCCAGTCGATGTCCTTGATATCGAGACCGCGCGGCCACTCGAACGGCAACGGCACGATCTCCATCAGCGGCAAC
>JADYYF010000054.1 GCA_020853795.1 Candidatus Zixiibacteriota bacterium | reverse complement strand
CGTCGGCAGCGTCGGTCCGGTCCAGGATCATTCCCAGCAGGAGGCTGAGCAGCAGCGCTATGACGATCTCCAACGTGATTCTCTTCATGAGCATTATCTCCTCTCTGTGAAATCTGTGGTCGTTGGTTTTCGTACGGGAAGGTAGCAGCCGGGTTGCCGGCGGCGAAGTTAATCAGTGTTAGCAACTGTTAAGAACTGTTAAGAGCGCTGGTACGACGGAGTTGAATCCGTATATTCGAAACCATGAATCTTTCGCGGCGTCGCGTTGTATTGATCGTCTTGCTGATGGCAATCTCACTGATCGGACTAATCTCGGTGCAGGTCTACCTTCTGGGGCTGGCGATGGAGCAGAAGGATCAGGCCTTCCGCCAAAATGTCTATGCCGCACTAAGTGCCGTCGCGCAGCGGCTCGAAGCAGGCGAAACCACCGACTGGGCGTTGGGCGCTGCCGGAAAGACATCCCCCGCCGGCCAATTCCAGTTGTTCGTTTCACACGAGGCGCACTCGCAGTCCGACAGTCTGCGGATCGAGACGATGCTTCTTGGACGCGACACTGCCCCGGGCTCCTTTGAAGAACTGCCGCCGGGTTCGCCGCTCTCGGTCAAGAACGGCGTGCTCACCTATCAGGTTACTGCGCCGCAGCATGTGACCATCCAGGCCTATGACCGCGTCGACGGAAGCAATCGGGTGGTGGTGGACACTTTCCGCACACCGGGGAGTTACCAGGTGGACCTGCAGGGGCAGGATCTGGATCGTGGCCAGTTTATGTGGGTCTTCCGCAGTGACTCGACGGCGCAGGTCTTTCAAGGGGGTGCCGGCTTGGCGGTGCAGATGCTCTCGCCGGCGATCACGCAGAGTCCCAAAGGCGATTTCGTTAGACGCATTGTCAGTAACCTCGTGATCGCCGAACTGGAGCCGATCGAAGCGCGCGTGGATGGTGATAAACTGGGCGCTTTGCTCGAGCGCTCGCTGGCTGAGGCCGGCATCGATCTCGACCATGAATTCGGCGTAACTTCCGGGTTGAGCGATTCACTGCGTATTGCCCGTCCGGCAAACTACTCGCGCGACTTACCGAGTTCCGTCTTTCGCACCCGGCTGTTTCCGCACGATCTGCTGGCGGCGCGCAGCGAGTTGGTGGTGTATTTCCCGGAACAAACCACGTATCTCTGGCGCCAGATGGCCTCACTGCTAAGCTTGAGTATCTTGTTCACGCTGATCGTCATCTTGATCTTTGCCTACGCCCTGCGCATCATTCTGGCGCAGAAACGACTGGCCGTGCGTATCGTCGACTTCATCAACAATATGACGCACGAATTCAAGACGCCGATTTCGACAGTGTCGCTGGCGGCCGAGGCCATGATGCGGCCGGACGTCATCGCTGAACCCGACAAGGTCACCCGTTATGGCCGCATGATCATGCACGAGAACCTCCGCATGCGGACGCAGGTTGAGAAGATTCTGCAGATGGCGGTGCTCGAGGAAGGGGACTATGAGCTCAAGCGCAGCCCCGTCGACATGCACGCGCTGATCAGCAAGGCGGTTGAGAGTATCAGTTTGCAGGTGGAAAACCGCGAGGGGAGCATCGCCACAGCACTGCGGGCGGATCGGGCGACCGTGGCGGGCGATGCGCTCCACCTGGTTAACGTGTTGAACAACCTGCTCGACAATGCCGGCAAGTATTCGCCCGAGCGGCCGGAGATCAAAGTGGCCACACAAAATCGGGATGACAAACTGGTAATCACCGTGAGTGATCGCGGCATCGGTATCAGCGAGGCGGACCGCAAGCACGTTTTCGAAAAATATTATCGCGTGCCGACCGGGAACATTCACGACGTGAAGGGTTTTGGCCTCGGCCTCAGCTACGTAAAGCTGATTGTCGAAATTCACGGTGGCGAGATTGCTCTGGACAGCGCGCCGGGGTCAGGCACCACCGTCACGATTACGTTACCCCTGGCACAATTGGCAAGCGGGGCTGACGATGCGCCGTAAGGTCCTGCTGCTCGAAGATGACGCCAATTTGGGTCTAATCCTGCAAGAGCAGCTGCAGATGAATGGCTTCGAGGTCATCCTGTGCAAGAATGGCCAGGAAGGACTGGCGGAATTCACGCCGCGCCGATTTGACCTCTGCCTGGTCGATGTCATGATGCCCAAACTCGATGGCTTCAGCTTTGCACGGGAAGTTCGCAGACGTGACGAGCAGACCCCGTTGATTTTTCTGACGGCCAAGTCGCTCAAGGAAGACAAGATCGAGGGCTTCAGAATCGGCTGTGACGACTATCTCACCAAGCCGTTCAGCATGGAAGAGTTGATGCTCCGCATCGACGCCGTGTTGCGCCGCAGCAAACCAGTCCCCGAGCCGGAATTGCCGACCGAATTCGAAATTGGCAGCTATCGTTTCGACTACACCCGGCAAACCCTGGCTTCACCAGTCACCAGCTACCATCTAACTCCGAAAGAGGCGGACTTGCTGCGGCTGCTGTGCTTGCACAAGAATCAGACGCTGGAACGTGAAGTTGCCTTGCGCGCCGTCTGGGGAGACGAAAGTTATTTTTCGGGCCGATCAATGGATGTCTTTATCTCCAAACTGCGGAAGTATCTCAAGGAGGACGACCGGATCGCGATCATGGGCATTCACGGCAAAGGCTTCCGGCTGGTTGTCAGTTAAGTGGCATGGGGCATGAACACACTGCCGGCAGCAAGTCCTCGCTGCCGGCGTGTTGGTTTCCTTCGGTCTCCCTCGCGGAAGCACTAAGGATACCCCGCCTTTTCGAACTTCTGGAGTCGTACCTCGGGGCGCCCATCCCTCCCTGGACACGCGCCAAGTCTCCTGCCTCCTTACAGATTCTGAATAGCTCCGACACGGCGATTGTGTGGAAACAAAAACGGACTATTGTGCGGATATTTCTTCAGCGGCGCGCAATTCCCCCTCGGTCACCAGCCGTCCGTCCCGATAATAGGTGACGAGATTGCGGACCGTATCGGCCCATTCGGTGCGGCTGACCGGCGGCAAGTCCCCACTGGCAACCAATTGGCGGAATTTCTTGGCGTAGGAATCGCTGAAGAGTACTTGCCGGACGCGGAAGTCGCAATCAATCTGGTAGTCGACTTGGAGCCCATCCATTGGTCGTCCCTCCTGAGTCTGAAAGTTGAAACGACAGCTGTCCTGATGTGAAGCGGAGCCACCGGTCTGGTAATCTCTCACTCCTGAAAATTCCATGACACGTGACGGAAGCAGGAATACCCAGTGCTGGCTTTCCACGCGCGGGACGAACCGCAGGTCGATGTCCCGGTTCCAGTAGGGCGGTGAGACGCCGGCCAAACCGAGTGGATCGACTTCAAAAAAGGCCTGGCAACCCATGCGGTTGCAGAAGCCGACGAAGGCAAACTCCTCAACGCCATCGTAGTCATGATCCTCGGCCCAAAAGAGCGACGCCGTTCCGGAGAAAATCAGCCATCCCAGTAAGTCGCCCGTCTTGTTCCAGAACTTGATATAGCCGCGGGCTGGATAGATGTCATTGATGATCGTCACGATCACACTCTCACCCCGATAGCGCGCCAGATAGGGAAACGGCCGTGGTTCCTTCTTATTGATCCCCGAGGGGACGCTATCCGTCGGATAAACATGGGAAATCCAGCCGTCGCGCTGGAACAGCAACGTCCCGTCGTCATCGAATACAAAAAGCTGGCCGGTCTGCGGCACTGCAATGTCCGTGCGCGGCATGTAGACAACCTCTGTCTCCGGATCAAGGTCGAGATTGCCTAGGCAATACTGCAGAGAATCGGCAAACATGGGATAGCCGAAGTCGTGAGTCCACACGCTTTGTCCCTTTTCGTTCAACGCCACGATCCTGGTATCGCGGATTTGCAGTGAAGCTGGATTCCAGTGGAAGAACGGGCTGACCTTCGGGAAGAGCAGACACATCAGGAAAAAGAGCACCAGCAACAACAACGGAATCTGTACCGAAGTCATGCGCGCGAGTCGACTCGCCCGCCGCGCTACGAAATCACCGATACAGACCTTCTGCGATCGCACTACATTGTGATCTGCGATGACATCGGTCAGCGCGCTCGCGCCGATCAAGATCAATTGCCGGCGCGGATATCGCTCAGTCAACTCCCGCAATCGTTCCCGCGCCGCCGCGAGATTCGCCTCCGGCACGATGACGTATCGGACGCGCGAATAGAATGCACGCTCGATCTTGACGCCGATTGTTGCCGGATTGGCCGGTTCCAGATTCCCGGCGGCATCGATCACACCGG
>JADYYF010000053.1 GCA_020853795.1 Candidatus Zixiibacteriota bacterium | reverse complement strand
CGCCGGCGAAGATATACTGAATCAGATAGACGGCGTCGCTGATATTGACGGCGCCGCTGCAATCGGCATCGCCGGATGCCAACGGGACGGGGGCGCTTCCTCCCGCAAAGATGTAACTAATCAAGAAGACCGCATCGGAGATCGAAATCGCGCCGGTGCCGTCGGCATCGCCGTAGATGAAATAGGATATGAGCGGATGCGCGGCGACTTCGGTGGTAACGCCGCCGGCGGTGACATGTGCGGTGAGCTGATCGGTGCCAAAAGCGAGAGCGGAGATCAGCCAGGTCGAGTAGCTGCCGTCGCCATTGTCGGTAACCGGACGCAGAGTGCCGCCGCCGGAGTTGGTCACGCTGACCGCGGTCACGCCTTGATTGGGCGGCGCACCGGTGTAATTGCGCGGAATCAAAATGACGGCGACGGAGTCATTGCCGCCCACAGGAAGCGATGCCTCGGTGACGGTGAAGATCGAGGAGTCGGCATCAGCCTGCTGGAGCGCCTTCCAGGCGTCGTATTGAGAGCGCAGGATCGGCAGGGGATTGGTGGCGCAGTCGGTGTTGTCGATGAAGGTGTAGAGATATGGCGTCGCGCCGTCGCCGAGATGGATGACCTTGATGTAGGCGGAGATCGTCGGTTTGTTGCAGGAGAGGCAACGAGTGTCGGCGCCGGGAACGTCAGCGGCCTCGATGGCGGCCATCAAGCGTTCTTCGAGAGGGCCGGCGGTGCTGAGGAAGGCGGCCTCCATCGAGTCAACAATCTGCGCTCCGAGGAGAATGTTGCCCTGAATCGCGTAGCCGGGGCCGGTGCGGTGACCCGCCCAGGCGGTACAATTGGCGCCGGTGAATGATCCGGATGCTCCACTTCCCGCCAGCGTCACGATACCGTATTGGCGAATTTGCGGCTGATTGGTGGCATCATGCAGTTGCAGCCACGACAAGATCGAGTCGGGGGTGAGGCCGGAGAGCATGAGGGCGTGGGCGTTGCTCTGGTTGGTGGTGTTGTAGAGCGCTTGCGTGTTGATCGCGCCGACGCCTTCGATGCAGTCGTGGATGATTTTCGAACCGGCGATGCAGGAGGAGCCGGCTGAGCCGACGGCGCCGGTAAGGGTGTCGACGGCGACGATGGAGAAGGTGGCGTGGGCTATGGCCGGGACGAGCAGGCACATCAGCCCGGCAAGAACGACGAGGCCGCAATGGCGGCGAAACGAAGGATCAAGGCGAAGCATAGGATCACCTACACGAAGTCGGCAGCGATTGGGAGTTAGTTATTTACGATCTATGATAGCCCGATCAGGCGGAAAAGTCAAGGCGGGAACGGCGGCGGCAATCCGCAAAATCCCTTTACAGAACCATGTTTCGCGGGTATATTGGCTGACCTTTTTGACTTTTTCGCGGGAGTCTGCGTGTTAGGCATCGGCATAATTGGAGTCGGATACTGGGGGCCAAATCTCGTCCGCAATTTTTCCTCGCTGGGTGGCGCCTGCAAGGTGGTAGGGGTCTGCGACCAGCGGCCGGAACGAGTCAAGTTCATTCAAAATCAATATCCCAGCGTGAAGGGTTACGCCAGCGACGAGCAGTTGATTGCCGATCCTGACGTGCAGGCGGTCGTGATCGCGACGCCGGTGTTTACGCACCATCGGCTGGCGGCGGCGGCGCTCAAGGCGGGCAAGCACGTGATGCTGGAGAAGCCGCTGACGCACACGGTGGCGGAGGCGGAGGACCTGTTGAATCTGGCGCACAAGGGCGGGTTGACGCTGATGGTCGACCATACGTTCCTGTACACCGGCGCGGTGCGGAAGATCAAGGAATTGAAGGTGTCGGGCGAAGTCGGGCAACTGCTCTACTTCGATTCGGTGCGCGTGAATCTGGGGCTGTTCCAGCACGACATTAACGTGATCTGGGATTTGGCGCCGCACGATATCTCGATTTGCGATTTCATCTCCGGCAAGAAGGCCAAGGCGGTTAATGCCACCGGCGTGGCGCATTACGGGCAGAAGATCGAGAACATCGGTTACCTGACGGTGCAATACGAGGACGACCTGCTGGCGCATTTCCACGTCAACTGGCTGGCGCCGGTCAAGGTGCGCACGACGCTGATCGGCGGCACCAAGCAGATGATCGTCTATGATGACATGGATCCGTCGGAGAAGGTGAAGATTTACGACAAGAAAGTGGTGTTCACCGACGCCACCGGCAAGGAGGACAAGGAGCAGGTGTACCAGGCGCTGGTCGAGTACCGCACCGGCGACATGCGCGCGCCCAAGGTGGAGAGTACCGAGGCGCTGAAGCTGGTGGCGCAGGAATTCATCACTTCGATCAACGAGAAACGCAAACCCCTCACTTCCGGCGAAGACGGCCTTCACGTCGTCCGCATCCTCGAAGCGGCGGATCAATCCCTCAAGCAGAACGGGGCACAGGTCAAACTATGAGCAAGCGGCAAATTCGCGTATTGATTACCGGTTCCGGCACCGTCACCTGTCAGTCGTTTATCAAGGGTCTGCGGCAGCAGAACGAGATCGACGCCTATGTCGTGACGACCGACATGAATCCCGAGTCGGCGGGGCGCTATTTTTCGAATGCGTTCTACACGACGCCGGCGGCCAAGGATGAGAAGTTCATCCCGACGATCACCGACATCATCAAGAAAGAGAAAATTCAACTGTTGGTGCCGATTGTCGATTACGAATTCGACAAGATCGGCGCAAACATCGAGGCATTCAAGAAGCTGGGCTGCGTGACGGCGATATCCTCGCCGGAGACGATTGCGCTCGCCAACGAGAAGGAGAAGACCTTCAAGTTCTTCACCGGGATCGGCATCGACACGCCGTACACCTGGATGCCCAGCGAGCTGCCCGATCCGAAGACGATCAAGTATCCGATTTTCATCAAGCCGCGCACGGGGCGGGCGTCGCTCGACGTGCACAAGATCAACAATCCGGAGGATCTGGCGCGCTACCTGAAAGAGGTGGACGATCCGGTGTTGCAGGAGTACGTCACCGGCAAGGAATACACGATCGACGTGCTGTCGGATTTCAGCAGCCGGGTGATCGGGGTGGTGCCGCGCCAGCGGGTCGAGACCAAGGTCGGGATTTCGTACAAGGGGCGGACGGTGGATGATCCGGTGATGGTCGAGAAAGCGAAGTATATCGCCGAGAAGATGAAGAACATCGGGCACTGTAATATCCAGTTGTTCGTCACGCCGGAGGGGCGCTATTGTTTCTTCGAGATCAATCCGCGCTACGCCGGAACGCTGACATTGACGGTCGCGGCGGGGATGAATTCGCCGTATTTACTGTGCAAGATGGTGCTGGGGGACAAGGTGGAGCCGATCATCGGGCAGTACGAGAAGAATTTATTGATGCTGCGGTATTGGGAAGAGGTGTATGTGCGGGAGAATGGTTCCGTACTGCCGATCCCGAAGTTGACTTCCTAAGGTGGTTATGAATCTAAACGGCAAGAAGGTCTTTTTGACCGGCGGTGCTGGATTTATTGGGTCGCATTTAACCATGAGTCTGGTGCAGGCCGGCGCGCGGGTGACGGTCTACGACAATTTTTCATCGGGCTTGCGGGAGAACCTGGCGCCGGTGGCGAAGGAGATTCAGGTCATCGAAGGCGACATCCTCGACTACGAGAAACTGAAAACCGCGATGACGGGGCCCCACGTGGTCAGTCATCAGGCAGCGCAGTTGGAGATCACGCACTGCGTCGACGATCCGATTGACGATCTGCGGTCGAATACGATCGGCACGTTGCACGTGTTTCAGGCGGCGGTTGCCAACGGGGTCGAGAAGATCATGAACGCCTCGTCGGCGTGTGTTTACGGGCAGCCGCTGTACACGCCGTCGGATGAAACCAAGCACCCGACGAATCCGAACTGGGCGTACGGGGCATCGAAGCTGGCGGCAGAGAAGTACGGGCAGATATTTTGCGAGCTGTACAAATTGCCGATCGTGTCATTTCGCTATGCGATCATCTACGGCGAGCGGGAGTGGTACGGGCGCGTGCTGACGATCTTCCTGAAGCGGATCCTGGACGGCAAGAATCCGGTAGTGTTTGGTGAAGGTAAGCAAGTTCGCGATTTCACTTATGTCGGCGATCTGGTGCGGTTGCACAATCAGGCGCTGGTGGATGAACGCGCCAACGGCCACGTGTTCAATATTTCCACGGGAACTGCGACTTCGGTGCGGCAGTTGGCGGAGAAGATGGTGGCGAAGTTCGGCGACGGCAAGCTGCGGGTGGAATTCGAGCAAGTGAAGCCGGGTGAGAGGTCGGAGAAGGTTGACGGCCGGATGCGGCTGCCCTCGGAGTTGTCCGCAATGGTGCTGGCCAATCACAAAGCCAAGGAGCTGCTCGGGTGGGAGCCGCAGGTGATGCTTGATGAAGGTCTGGAGCGCGAGTACCGCTGGCTGGCCGCGAACGCCGGCCGCTGGCAACGCATGAGCTACTGATGAGCGACAAGTTCGAACGCCTCGACAAGATTTCCGATTCCTACAATTCCGAAGTCGATTTCGACCGCTATTTGATCGAGTTCAATTTCGACGTCCTCCAACATCACCTGTGCGGCGATCAGATCCTGGAGATGGGATGCGCGTCGGGCGTGATGACGCGGTTGTTGCTGACGAAGGTGGCGCGGTTAGACGTGGTCGACGGCTCGCAAAAGTACATCGACCAGCTCAAACCGGAACTGGGCGGGCAGGTGAGATTCGAGCTGGCGCTGTTCGAGGATTACGATACTTCCAAGAAGTACACGGACATTATCCTGGCGCGGGCGCTGGAACACATCGACGACCCGGTCGCGCTGCTATCGAAGATGGCGCGTTGGTTGACTCCGGATCGTGCAGCGGCGATTCACATCGTGGTTCCGAACGCGGACAGCCTGCATCGGCGGATCGGCGTCGCGATGGGGATGCTGCCGTCGGTGACGGCGTTATCGGAGCGGGACCACAAGTACGGTCACAAGCGGGTGTACACGCGGCCGCTGCTGGAGGAGCATATCACTAAGGCGGGACTACAGGTTGTTCATGCGGAAGGGATTTATTTGAAGCCGCTGGCGAACGCGCAGATGGAGCAATGGCCGCGCAACCTGATTGACGCCTACTATCGAGTGGGCAAGCAGTTCTCCGACGCGTGCGCGGAATTGTATGTTAAGTGCGCTGTGAGGCGCTGAGTTGAGCCGAATCTTCTTTGACCTCGATGGTCCAATCCTGGACGTCGCCCCGAAATTCTATCGCATCTACACCGACCTGTTTGCCGCGCACGGGCACGCCGTGCTCTCGGCACAGGAATACTGGGAGTGCAAACGGCATAAGATCCCTGAACCGCAAATTGTGGCAAAGACTGCGCCGGCCGAGTTTGCCGAGGTCTATATCCCGGAACGGCTGAAGGTGATCGAGAATATCGAGTATCTCCAGTATGACGAGATCATCGACGGGGCAGTGGCGGCGCTGGAGTCTTTGCAGAAGCGGCATGAGTTAGTGCTGGTAACGCTGCGCAACCGGCGCGCGAGTCTGATGTGGGAACTGAAGCACTTCGATCTGGAGAAACACTTCGCGGCGATCCTGACCAAGGAGAACAATCATGGGGATTTCCAGATCAAGCTGGAATTGATCCGGCAGTATGTCGGCGCGGCGGCGGCGAGCGGGATGCTGGTCGGCGACACGGAATCAGACGTCAAAGCGGGGCAGCTTCTGGGACTGCGCACGGTGGCAGTGACGGGCGGCATCCGCACAAAAGAATTCTTGCAGGCGTTGGGGCCGGACCATATTATCGACTCCATGCATCAACTATTGCCGATCGTGGAACGGGAATTCGGGCAGTGAAGTCGCTGGTTGCGGTGTTTTGTTACAACGAAGGGGAGAAGATTCGCCGGGTTCTGGAGCAGTTTCCGGCAGCGAATGAGCGCGATTACGACGTCGTGGTGATGAACGACGGATCAACCGATCAGTCGCGGCACCATGTGGTTGAACTGGGGTTTCCGGTGCTCGATCACGAGCGTAATTTGGGCGCGGGCGCCGCGATCAAAACGGTGTTTAGATACGCACTGGACAAGGGTTATGATGCCATTGTCTTGATCGCCGGCAACGGCAAGATGAGACCGTCGGAGATTCCGCGATTATTGCAGCCGATTGCGGCAGGAGAGGCCGATTACGTGCAGGGGTCGCGTTATCTCGAAGAGGGAGTGAGCGCGAATATGCCGCTCTTCCGGCGGGTTACGATCCCGGTGTTTACATTCGTCGTCTGGTTATTCACGGGATTCAAGGGGACCGACGTGACGTGTGGTTTCCGCGCCTACCGGCTGGACATCATCCGGCATCCGCAGGTTGATGTGTGGCAGGAGTGGCTGGACAAGTATGAAATGGAATATTACGTCCACTACAAAGCGATCAAACTCGGATTCCGCGTCTGCGAGCGGCCGGTGTCGATGATTTATCCGCCCGACGGCAAGAACTACTCGAAAATCAGGGCCTTCTCCGGCTGGTGGTCGATGATTCGGCCGTGGGTGTTCTTGACACTTAGAATCAAGAAGTAGCCGCCTTTTTCATTGACCAAATTCACCGCATTCATTATTCTATAGTCAGTTACTTTCCCAAGTCACTGGGCAAAAGGTGATTGATGCCGAAGTGTACAAGCAACACCGCTGTCTCTTCGAGAATGCACGCAGTCCCGAGCGGGCTGCTATTGCCTACAGTTTGCCCCCAGTTTTCAGCCCCAAATCTTAAAGGAGGATGCATGCCGGCAAGATTCTGTTTATTAGCCGTCGCGCTGGTCGTCGCGCTTACGTCGTTAGGGGCGAGCGCGCAGCCGGTGGGAGGAGCGGTGCAGCTCGCATTTGTACCGAACGAAGGTCAATTCAACGAAGAGGTGCTTTATCGAGCAGATGCACAGGGCGTCGCCATTTGGTTGACGAAGTCCGGAGCAGTGTATCAGTTCGTGCGCGTCAGTCCAACGGCCGAGGTCGCGGGCGATGCCGCAGAGATGGCCAAGTCGACATTGCCGAGTGTGGCGGATCTTGGTTACGAATCTCACCTAATGACGATCTCCTTCGAGGGCGCCGACCATTCGCGGGCACGGAGCGGCGAGTCGGCAGGTTGGTATGCGAATTACTTCATTGGCAACAATCCCATGGCCTGGAAACAGGGAGTGCCGGTCAGCGCCAGCGTGGTCTATGAGTCGGTTTATCCGAATATCGACCTGAAGTATTATGCTCAAGGGCAGGCCCTGGAATACGATCTAATTGTCAACCCCGGAGGTGATCCGGCGCAAATAAAGCTGCGGATTGACGGTGCCGAGAGTGTCGAGATTACGGATGACGGCGAACTGCTCTGCAAGACGCCGTTCGGCACGGCCTTGCACAAGCACCCGTTAGTCTATCAAGAGGGGAAATCGGGGCGGAACTCGATTACCTGCGCCTACCGCAAGATTGGCGAGAGGACACTGACGATCGATGTCACCGGCGACTACAACCGGAAGCTGCCGTTGGTGGTGGATCCGGAGATTGCGTTTTCGACCTTCCTCGGTGGTTCAGCCTACGATGAGGGTTGGGGCGTTGCTGTGGACCCTGACGGCTACGTTTATGTCACCGGGCTGACGGCTTCGACCGATTTTCCGACTGAGCCGCCGATGGCACCGGCGACATTTCCGGTGAACATCTTCGTTTCGAAGATTGCTCCGGGCGGGAATGACCTGATTTATAGCACCTACGTGGGTGGCAACGACTACGACGGGGCCACCAATGTCGCCGTGGACGCAGCCGGAAACGCCTACCTGACGGGTGAGACCAAGTCTGAAGATTTCCCCGCGGTGGCAGCGGCACAGGACACCTTGGCCGGTGGGTCGGATGCCTTTGTGGTCAAGCTGAACAAGGATGGGAATGCGCTGGAGTACAGCACATATCTGGGCGGAGTCAACTATGAACTCGGGCGCGCGATTGCCGTGAACTCGGTGGGAGAAGCCGTAATCGTCGGTCATACCTGCTCGCCGGATTTCCCCAACTACAATGCCTATCAAGAGACCTATGGCGGAGATGGGGTCTCGCCGGAGCACTGTGGCGATGTGTTCGTTGCCAAAGTCGCGGCCAACGGAAGCACATTCGCGTTCAGCACTTTCCTGGGCGGGAGCGGCTACGATGAAGGTTGGGGTGTGGCCGTCGATGATCAGGATTTCATCTATGCCGTCGGTTTGACCGGTTCGATGAACTTCCCGACTCACAATCCGCTGTTCGGTCCGGCGTTTCTGATTGACGCATTTCTGACAAAATTGGAGCCCGACGGCAGTGCGTTGGTGTATTCGACGTACTTCGGCGGCGACAACTACGACGGTGCGACATCGGTCGCTGTCGATCGATTCTACCGGGCCACAGTAACGGGTGAGACGAAGTCCTCGGACTTCCCCGAACTGAACGAGACGCAGGACGGTCCGGGCGGATTTTCGGACGCCTTTGCCATAAGATTTGCCGCCGACGGCGGCTCGCTGGTTTACAGCACCAACATCGGAGGTTCGGGTTCTGAACTCGGCTGGGACATTGCTGTCGATGCCTTTGGCGGCGCATCGATTGCGGGCAGAACGACTTCGGCGAATTACCCGTTACAATCACCGCTGAAGGGAGAACTCACGGGCTTCTACGATGCCGTCGTATCGCGCGTGGCTCCTTCCGGCAATGTGCTCACTTTCAGTTCTTACTACGGGGGTGATCAGGAAGAAGACGCCAGGAGTGTAGCGGTTCACAACGGTACGTCGGTGCTCTTAGCCGGTTCGACGATTTCTCCTGACCTGCCCGCCGTGAATGCAGTTCAAGAGATTTATGGCGGCGGCTGGGCGGTATTTCCGCGCGGTGACGCCTGGGCGGCATCCTTGGTTGTCACCTATCCCTGCGGCGATTTCGACGGTTCGGGAATGGTGAATATCGGCGACATCGTGATTCTGATCAACTTCATCTTCGCCGGCGGACCGGCGCCGTTGGATGTCAGCGGCGGGGATGTCAATTGCGATGGGCGGCCGACGATCTCGGATGCCGTGTACATGGTGAACTACGTGTTCGCCTTTGGACCGATGCCTTGTTTCGACTGCAAATAGCGCCCCGGTCCAATCGAATTCATTCCAGCGGGACGGCCGGAGAGCGGCGGTCCCGCTGCGGTTTTTGGGGGATTTCTTGAGCGTTCAACCTTGACTCCGGCGGCGGGATTGGGGATATTCCGGCAGAAACTGAAGGAAGCGCGAAGATGATATATTCCGTGATTATTGCCGGCGGCAAAGGCGAACGCTTTTGGCCGTTTTCGACCCGCGAAAACCCGAAACAACTGCTCCGTCTTTTCTCCGATAAGACGATGCTGGAAGACACGATCGACCGCGTGGCCGAGTTGGTGCCGCGCGAACAGACCTTGATCGTGACCGGCGAGAATATCAAAACGCAGATTCTGAATCAGCATGACGGGATCAAGGAGGGGAACGTCCTGGCGGAGCCGTTCGGGAAGAACACCTGCATGGCGGTGGGATTTGCGGCGGCGCACCTGTACAAGAAGGATCCGCAGGCGGTGATGGTGGTGTTGTCGGCGGACCACTTCATCAAGCCGAAAGAGCGGCTGATCGACATCTTGCGCTATGCGACGCGGCTGGCGGAGCGGGATGACATTCTGATTACGATCGGGATCAATCCGACGCGGCCGGAGACCGGCTACGGTTATATCGAGCTGGGTGAGACGTATGACAGCTCGGAGGGGCTGACGAGTTTTCGCGTCAAGCAGTTCAAGGAGAAGCCCAATCGGACGCTGGCACAGCAGTACTATATCGGGCGGATGCACATGTGGAATTCGGGGATGTTCATCTGGTCGGCGAAAGCGATTTTGGGGGCGCTGGCGAAGTGCAAGCCGGAGATGCATCAGCTGCTGATGGACTACATGAAGAAGATCGGCACGCCGGAGGAGGCGAAAGCGCGGCTGCAGATGTTCGAAAAGGCGGAAGGGGTGTCGATTGATGTCGGCGTGCTGGAGGGCGCGAGCAACGTGGTGGTCATCAAGGCGGACCTGATTTGGGATGATATCGGATCGTGGCTGGCGCTGGAACGGATCAGCCCGAAGGACCGCGACAATAACGTTACGATCGGCGACACAGTGTTGCACGAGTCGTTCGAAATCACGGCGGTGAACTCGGGCGGAGGGATTCTGGCGACGCTGGGAGTGTCAGATCTTGTCATCGTCAAGACCGG
>JADYYF010000052.1 GCA_020853795.1 Candidatus Zixiibacteriota bacterium | reverse complement strand
GACGCCAACTGCGAGATCGAGAGGGTCGCAGTATTGGTGATGAAGATCGTTTCGGGCGGACAGAACTTATCCAGTCGTGCCAGCAAATCGCGCTTCAGTTCGATGCTTTCGGGAATGGCCTCGATCACGATACGCGCTTTCTTGACCATATTGATATCGGTGCTGGCTTTGACTCGCGAAAGAATAGCTTTTTTCTCGGATTTCGTGATACCCCACTTTTCGATTTCGCGGTTCAACGAGTCTGAGAGGGATTCAACTGAGTGTTTCAGGACTTCCTCGGAGATGTCGTTGAGGATGACTTCCGTACCGGTTTCCGCAATGGTTCGGGCGATGCCCTGACCCATAGTTCCGGCGCCAACGACCACGATTTTATCTAACGCCATTTTATCCTCTTTCCATCACGCGCCCATGGCCGGGCAAAGTTCTCATACAATGGATATCGGCCAAAACATTGTCGTGAATATAACCCAGGCAGTATTCTTTCGCAACGACTTTGTGAAATTTGTAACTATCTTGGCTTCAAAGTCTTGACGAGACAGGCGGGACGCGAAATCATTTTCGAATTCCGAGGATCTGCCGCACTGGTTTCCACTTGAGAGTTTCGAGCACGGCGACACTGGCGAGAGCAGCGATCAGACAGAGGATCAGGTCGGTAGCATGGAGTTTGTCGAAGCGGAAGAGATCCCGAAAGAATGGCACGAACAGCGCCAGCGACAGGAACACCGCCGTGCCGCCGACTACCCACCAGGTCGTGGGACTCGGCGTGGAGATCGTCTTGAGGATTGACTGAGATTGCGACCGGTTGGTGAGAATCAGGCCGAGGTTGCAGACGACCAGCGTCGTAAAGGCGAGAGCGCGCGCGGCGTTTTCGGTGTGGGAGTTTAGCGCCAAGCCATAGACCACGAGCACTGAAGTCAGGATAATCAGCCCTTCAAGCAAGCTAACGAGGACTGCTTTGCGGCCAAACAGCGGTTCGTTGAGCTTGCGAGGTGGCCGATCCATGACGTTCGTCTCGGCGGCCTCCGCTTCAAACACGATCGAGCACGCCGGATCGATGATCAGCTCCAGGAACACGATATGCACCGGAAACAGCGCCAGCGGCCACTTGAGGATCACCGGAATCAATGAGAAGCCGGCAATGGGCACGTGCACTGAGAAGATGAACATCATGGCCTTCTTGAGATTGTCGAAGATCCGACGCCCCATTTTGACCGCCTGCACGATTGAGCCGAAGTCGTCTTCGAGCAGTACAAGCGCTGCCGATTCGCGAGCCACGTCGGTGCCGCGGCCGCCCATGGCAATACCGATGTGAGCCGATTTCAGGGCCGGGGCATCGTTCACGCCATCGCCAGTCATAGCCACAACCTCCCCCATCTCCTTGAGGACTTTCACAAGCCGGAGTTTCTGTTCCGGGACCATCCGGGCGAAGAGATTGACGTGCTTGAGGCGCGCGCTGAGTTCCTGATCGCCGAGCGATTGCAATTCGGCGCCGGTGATGACCTCCCCGGGGTTTCTCAGCCCGATTTGATGAGCGATGTTCTGCGCCGTACCGGGATAGTCGCCGGTGATCATGATTGTCCGGATACCGGCGGCATAGCACTCCTTGATCGCCTCCTTGACCAGCGGCCGGACGGGATCTTCGAGTCCCAGCAATCCCACGAATTCGAATTCGAAGTCGTGCTGGCCCGGTGGCAATCCAACCGTATGGAATTGCGCCCGGGCAACGCCGATGACGCGCAGGCCGCGACTGCTCATATTGTCGATCACGCGCGCGAGGCCGTTGGTCTTGTCGATCGAGAAGTGGCAGAGATTGGCAATGGCTTCGGGGGCGCCCTTGGCCGCGACCACGTAGTCTTGCTTGTCGGGCGAGCGCCAGACCCGGGTCATGGCCAGGAGTTCGTCCGTCAGCGGGTATTCGCGCTCGAAGGTCCAGTCATCATGGAGGTGTTCCGTGTTGGCCAGTTTCCGTTGGCCGAGTTCGCGCATGGCGCGTTCCATCGGATCAAACGGATCGGCGGGGCTGGCGAGGATGGCGTATTCGACGACCTCGTGGAAGACTTCGGGAATATCAGACTTGGCCAGCTTCAGGTCGTGGTACTCGCCGTCGGCGTACAGTTCGCGCACCGACATGCGGTTCATGGTCAGAGTACCCGTTTTGTCGACGCAGAGGACGGTGGCGGAACCGAGTGTTTCGACCGCCGGAACTTTGCGGGTCAGCACGTTGGCGCGCGAGATGCGCCAGGCGCCGAGAGCGAGGAAGATCGTAAGCACCACCGGGAATTCTTCGGGGAGCATCGCCATGGCCAGGGACAGACCGGCGAGAAAGCCCTGCAACCAGTCATTGCGGGTGAGACCATAGACAACGACGACTGCACTGCAGAGCGCGATTCCCAGGAAGGCGAAGGTGCGCACGAGACGGCCGGTTTCTTTCTGCAAAGGCGTGCCCTCGGTATCGACCGACTGTAAAGCCCTCCCGATCTTCCCGATTTCGGTATTCAGACCGATCCCGACCACGCGGGCAATTCCCTGCCCTTTCACAACCAGGGTGCCGGAAAATACGAAGGGCAAGTCATCGCCGCCCGGAGCAGCGATGGGCGCATCGCCGGCGCCCGATTTCTTTCGCACCGGAATCGATTCGCCAGTCAGCAGGGATTCGTCGATGGTCAGGTTGTTGGCCTCGAGCAGAATTGCGTCGGCGGGGACGCGGTCGCCCTCGGCCAATAGCAGAAGATCGTCGCGCACGACGTCGCGGCCGGCGATGCGCTGCTTGGCGCCATCGCGAATGACAAGCGCCCGGGGGCTGGATAGATCGCGCAACGCCTCCAGCGCGCGCTCGGTCTTACGTTCTTGATAGAGGGTGATGCCCATGATGACGAAGACGAAGCCGAGCAGGAGGAGCGATTCGGTGATATCGCCGGAGATGAAATAGAGGAAGCCGCAGGCCAGGAGCAGCAGGAACATCGGTTCGCTGACGACCTCGAAGGCGATTCGCCAGAAACTTCGATGTTTCGAGGAGGGCAGCGCGTTGGGACCGTCGGCCGCCAGGCGGCGCTGGGCTTCAGCACTGGTGAGGCCACTCAACTTTTCCGTGCCGTTTCGAAGCGTTTCGATCATTGGCTGCCCAGTTCTGTCGAGTTCAGGGATTCACGGGAGTAACCGGAGACACGACGGAACGCGAATGACTGCAGGTTTGAAAAAAGAAGGAGCAAATTTTGCAGACTGAAACCTCCAGCACGCCGTCGTTATTCTTGGACAAAATATTCAGAGTTCGGTCTTGTTTCAAAGGATTTCTTTCGTAAGCTTCGAGAAACCGCACTCCAATCGAACGAAGTCTGGAGATACATGATGAGCCGCAAACTCAAGCTTGCGATGATTATGACCTCGCAATGGACACTGCTCACGGCGTTGGGAGTCGCCGTCGTGTTGACGCGGCCGATACAGCGATTCTCATATCAGACACTTGTTGGCGCCGTGGTTGCACTGAGCGGGTTTGCGGTGATGGCGGCCGCGCTGATCGTCTATCATAGGGCTAACCGCGACTCGATTATTAACATAGTGCCAACCCCGCACCAGAGGGCTCGGCTAGTGACAAACGGGATCTATGCCTACGTGCGGCATCCGATCTATCTTGGAGTCGTATTGGTAACGGCAGGAATCCTGATTTGGTATGCCACTCTTCCAATAACGATCCTGTGGGTGTTGATCGTTGCATTTCTCCAGATCAAATCCCGACATGAGGAGTCGTTGTTGCTTGAACGCTACGACGAGTACGAGGGTTATCGGCAACGGTCTGGACGGATACTGCCTCGCCTGATTGCTCGTCGGCATCGCTGACTTCTATTTTCTGTCGAATTGCACAATCGCGTGTATAATCAGTGTTCTCTGCACGACGAACTGGTATCCGTCGTGCGAAGAATCGATCAAATGTAAAGGGCTTTGTCTGATCGAAACAACAACATATATCTTTATTCAAGGGGTGTTTCAACATGTTCAAGTTTCTACAATCCGGGCTCGGTGCCGATGGAGTGAATCGTCGGACCGACTGGGACATCACGAAATATGGAGGCGGCCATGCTCAACAATAGCGGCGGTGTCAGCAAGACGCTGTTGACCAGCATCATTGCGGTGCTATCGCTGATCATCATTGTGGGAGTCATCTACATCGGTACCAGTGGCACCGGCGGCGACACGGTCAAGGTTGAGGCCTTCAGTCCCAGTGGCGAGGTGCCGCAGACGACGAATTTCACGGTGACATTCTCCCGTGAGGTGGCGCCCGATTCGCTGCTCGATGTGGCGCTCGAAGCTTCGCCGATTGCATTTTCACCCAAACTCCCGGGGCGTTGCGAGTGGATCGCCCGCGACAAGTTGCGGTTTTATCCGGAAGTCAAGCTGGCACCGTCGACGCGCTACACGGCGGAGGTGACATCGAAGCTGACATCCGAGTTCGGATTCGTCTTGCGTGGGGAGCGGCGCTTTGCTTTTGTGACGCCGCAGTTTCGAGTGATCTCGGCGATATTGAGCTATGATCTCAAGCCGGAGACTGATCAGCAAGCGGACCTGGTGGCATCGGTTGAGTTCAACTACGCGGTGGATCCAAGCGAGGCCGGGAGGAATATTTCCATCGTCGATGCCAACGGCAGCAAGATTCCCTTCGAAGTCGAAACACAGGACAATTCCGCCTTCCTGAGCCTGAAGGCGAGCAATGCGGCGCGCGGGCAGGAGGCGCGGGAGATTTACCTCAAGATCGCGAAGGGACTCAAGTGCCTCGGCGGCGACAGCGGGTTGCTGGAAGACCATGTCACGCCGTTGAACCTGCCCGGGCGCACTGATTTGCTGGTGGAAAGCGTTCTGCCGACCCCCTATGATCCGGCGACGCGGGCAATTCGGATCGAATTCAATTTGCCGGTGAGTCCGGAAGTTGCGGGCCGGTATGTTGCGGTCGAGCCGCCGGTGGCGTACAAAATCAGCGGCACCCATCGTCACCTCGATTTGCGAGGCAACTTCGATGCCACTACCACCTATCAGGTCAAGGTCACAAAAGGGCTGCGCGCGATCGACGGTTCGGAGTTGAAGCGTGACTTCGCCGGCGCGGTGATCTTGGCACGCGAGAATATCCCGCCGCAGGTAGATTTTGTCGGCCAAGGTTTCTATCTCACCCGCACCGGTGACATGAATGTCGGCGTAGCGACGATCAATGTGGACAAGGTGTCGCTCGAGGTACAGCAGGTGTTTGCCAACAATCTGGTTTACCTTCTCAACGCCAATGACCTGGCCGAAAGCGGGCGGTGGTACGATTGGGTTTACAACATGGAGGCGATGGGGCGCACGGTCAAAGAATGGGATCAGCCGGTCGAGAACCGACCGAATGACGAGGTGGTCACGCCGGTCAATGTTCGGGACTATCTCGACGCCGAACGTCCCGGTATTTACCGGCTCACCGCGCGCGACGGACAGAACCGCTGGAACGTCGCCGCCAAATGGGTAGTTGCCACCGACCTGGGAATTCTCGTCAAAAAATCGGAGAACGAGCTGTGGGTTTGGGTCAATTCGCTGAGCAAGTTGCAGCCGCTCGCCAACGCGAAGGTGACGCTGCTCAGCCGCAACAATCAAAAGTTGGCAGAAGTAACGACCAACGGCGAAGGAATCGCCGTCTTCGGTGATCTCGCCGCGTTGGGCAAGGGGCTGGAACCCTACTTGATTCTCGCGTCCCTGGGGCAGGACCTGTCGTTCGTAGAGATTACGCGCCGCCTAATTCCGACGACCGACTTTGATGTTGACGGCGCGCCGTTCCTGGTCGGCGGTTACGAGGGCTATCTCTATCTGGAGCGGGACATCTATCGTCCCGGCGAAACGGCGCACTTTGCGGCGATTGTGCGTGGCGCCAACGCCGAGGTGCCCCAAGCGTTCCCGGTGCGATTCCGCGTGACCGCGCCGGACGGCAAAATCATCAATGAGCAGAAGGCGACGCTCAATTCGCAAGGCGGTGCCGAATTCAGCGCAACGATTCCCGACTACTTGCTGACCGGACGCTACTCGGCAACGCTGTTGATCGGCGAGAATCTCGAGATCGGGCGGGCGCGCTTCAGCGTCGAGGAGTTCATGCCGGATCGGATGAAGGTGACGCTGAAGACCGACAAGACGACGTACAGCGCGGGCGAGTCGATCAAGCTGGATGTCGACGCGGTCACGCTCTTCGGGCCGCCTGCTTCCGGCCGCGCCGTCCGAGGCGAGATCACGGTAGAGCCGTTCACCTTCACGCCCGAGAAGTTCAAGAGTTTCAATTTCGCGGATGCAACCAAGCAGTTCAAGGAGCAGAAGTCGCCGCTGGCGGAGGCGAAGCTCAATGATCAGGGGCGATTCACCTATACGATCCCGACCAGTGCGCCGGTGACGCCGCCGTCGGCACTGCGCGGAGTCATCTCAGTGACCGTGCTTGAACCGGGCGGGCGGGGAGTGACAGCCTACACCGGTGCGCCGATTAATCCCTATCCGGCGTACGTCGGCCTGCGGCAGACACAGGAGGGATACGGCCAGCCGAATCGCCCGACCAAGTTTGAATTTGTGGCGGTTGACCCGATCGGTTCACCGATGGGCGGCCGCACCGTGGAAGTAGTCTTGCAGCATATCTATTGGCAGAGCATTCTACGCAACGACCCATCGCGCGGCTACTATCGGTATGTTTCGGAGCAGGTGGTGCAGGAAGTCGACCGCTTCACGGTCACATCGACGGGGGGCATAGGCAACTTCGACGTAACACCGGACCAGTACGGCAAGTACCGCGTCATCGCGACCGACAGCAAAGGCGGCGGTTCGGCGTCGCTGGAATTTTACTCCTCCGGCTGGGGCTATTCGCCCTGGGCAATGGACAACCCTGACCGCATCGAGTTGGATTTGGATAAAGAGGCTTATTTCCCGGGCGAGACGGCGATCGTGCAAGTGCGAGCGCCGTTCAGCGGCAAGCTGCTGCTGACGGTTGAGCGGGAAAAAGTCTTCACCCACCAGATTGTGCAGTTGAAGGAAAACACAGCCACGTTGCGTCTGGCGATCGCCAAGGACTGGAAGCCGAACGTGTACGTCTCGGCACACCTGATTCGCTCGACTGATAAGCTCGAACGCGATACGCCGGTGCGCGCCTTCGGCGTGGTACCGCTCAAGATCAACACCGATGCCCAACGACTGGCGATTGACTTGCAGACGCCGTCCGAGATTCGCCCGAATTCGGACCTCACAATCAAATTCGACATCAATGACATGGTGCCGGCGGCGCCGTATGTCACGATCGCTGCGGTAGATGAGGGCATCTGCCAATTGACCGACATGAAGACGCCTGATCCGCACGGATTCTTCTTCAGCAAGAAGAAACTGGCGGTGGAGTCATATGATCTTTACAGCGCGATTTTGCCGGAGGTCCTGCTGAAGAAATCGCCGGCCGGCGATATCGAGGCCGCACGGCGGCGCCAATTGACACCTTCGAGTCTGACCCGCGTCAAGCCGGTTGCCTTCTGGTCGGGACTGGTCAAAGCGAATGCCGACGGTACCGGTTCAGTGACATTCAAGGTGCCGCAGTTTAATGGTCAGTTGCGGATTATGGCGGCGGCATTTGGCGGTGATCGCTTCGGCAGCACTGAGAAGCGTGTTTACGTTCGCGAACCGCTGGTGTTGACACCGACGTTTCCCCGCTTCCTCAGCTCGACTGATGAGTTGATTGTCCCGGTGGGAATCTACAACGGCACCGGCCGAGATGGGCGGTTCACGGTCAGCGTGAAAGCCGAGGGTCCGGCAACGGTCCTGGGAGAGGTGTCGCAGACCTTGCAGGTTAGCGGCGGCCGCGAGGCGCAGGCGTACTTCCGCATCAAGGCCGGCGACGGCATGGGGGCGGTGAAGTTCACGGTTGCCGCCGGCGGCAACGGCGTCGAGGCGAATGTGACCGAGGATGTGCCGCTGCGACCGCCGGTTCCCTTCGTGACGCTTGCCGGCCAAGGTTCGGTAACGGCAGCGGCACCGGCGCTGTTCAAGCTGCCGGCAGATTTCATTCCCGGCACCGGTGACTACGCGTTGACCGTCTCATCATTCCCGGCTGTGCGGTTCGCCGGCAGCCTGCAATATCTGCTGAGCTATCCGCATGGTTGCCTGGAGCAGACAACCTCGAAGCTGTTTCCAATGCTCTACTTTGACGATCTGGCGCGACTGGCCGAGCCGGAATTGTTCAATAAGAACAGCGTTGATTACTTTATTGAGGAAGGCATCGCGAAACTGGCCAATATGCAGTTGACCTCGGGTGCGTTCATGTACTGGCCGCAAGGCAGCTACCAGCACAATTGGAGTTCAGTGTATGCGACGCATTTTTTGGTGGAAGCGCGCCGTGCCGGGTATACGGTGCCGGATCGTGTCTACGATCGCGCATTGAACGCGCTGCAGATCTTCGCGCGCAACTACCCGGCGCACAGCCCGGGACGACGCGAGCGTGACTACGGCGATGACAGCGGCGAATACTATTCCGACGCGCGCCAAGCCTCGTACGAGACGGCAACCTACGCCAATTATGTCCTGGCGTTAGCGGGCAAGCCGGATCGATCGACGATGAATTTCCTTCGTGCGGCGGCATTGGAGCGCTTGTCGCAGTACTCGCAATACCAACTGGCCGGCGCCTATGCCTTGCTGGGGGATTTGGTGACTGCGCGCACACTGATGCCGAACACGCTGGCGCCGCGCGACACCAGCGACCGCTGGGAGTCGGGCGGCAACTTCAATTCGCCGGTTCGGGCGCAGGCGATCATGCTCGACATCCTCGCCGAGGTGGAGCCGGCCAGTCCGTTGGTGCCGAAGCTGGTTGAGAGCCTGATGAAATCGGCCAACGACCGCTCGTGCTGGCACACGACGCAGGAAAACGCTTTCGCGCTGATGGCGCTGGGCAAGATCTTCCGCAAACAAGGAGATGCGAATTACACGGGCACGGTCAAAGTCGACGGAGCCATCATCGGCAGACTGACACCCGACCAGCACGATTTTCGCGCCAAGGACTGGGCCGGGAAGACGATCGAGATCACGCTGACCGGAAGCGGCACTGCTTATTTCTATTGGAGAGCGGACGGACTCCCGGCCGGTCTCAAGGTTGATGAGTATGACCGTGACCTGCAGGTGCGGCGGCGGTTCCTCGATGAGGACGGAAATCCGCTGACGGGCGGGAATTTCCGGCAAGGCGATCTGATCATCGCCGAATTGACGATCAAGGCGCCGACGGAGGCGGTGGAAAATGTGGCGATCGTCGATCTGCTGCCGAGCGCATTTGAGATTGAGAATCCACGCCTGCAATCGCGGCAGGCGATCAAATGGATGGGCGAAAAGGTGTATCAGCCGCGCTACATGGATATTCGCGACGACCGGATGATCATCTATGGGGACTTCGCCACCGGTCGGGAAGAAAAGATCTACTACGGCCTGCGCGTGGTGAGTGCCGGCACGTTTGTCCTGCCATCGGTGCGCGCCGAGGCGATGTATGCACCGATGATCAGCTCGGTGGCGTCCAGCGGGAAGATCACGGTGACGCAGCCCTGAGGAGCGAGCGGTGATAAAGAAACAGTGGCGGCGGGCGGCGGGCCGCGCGGGAATCGTGTTATTGGCGGCGGCAATCGTCTTGGTCGCGCTTGACCTGTGCTTTCCGCTGCCGCACGACCGTCTTTTCCCGAAATCCTCGACTCTCGTCCTTGACAACCAGGGCGAGCTACTGCGCGCATTTCTGGCGCCGGACGATATGTGGCGGTTGCGGGTGCGCCGTGACGAGATCGCACCGGCGCTAGTTGATGCCGTTCTGGCTTACGAAGATCGCCACTTCTTCCATCATCCAGGTGTCAATCTGGCAGCGCTGGTTCGGGCGGCAATCGCGAATCTTCGGGCCGGCCATGTCGTTCAAGGCGGCTCGACGATAACGATGCAGGTAGCGCGCATGATCGAGCCGAAAGAGCGCACGTTGATGAGCAAGCTGATCGAGATTTTCCGGGCGTTGCAGTTGGAGTTGCACTACTCCAAGGATGAGATACTCACCCTGTATTTCAACCATGCACCCTACGGCGGCAATATCGTCGGCGTCGGCGCCGCATCATGGGCGTACTTCGGCAAGGCACCGGCGCAACTCAGTCGCGGGGAAGCGGCGCTGCTGGCGGCGATTCCCAATTCGCCGAATCGGCATCGACCGGACGTAAACCCACAAGGAGCGCGGCGGGCGCGCGATCGGGTGCTCAAACTGCAGCAGAACAGCGGTGACCTGACTGCGGCAGAAGTGCTCGCGGCAGAGAGCGAGAGCCTCCCGGAGCGGCGGCGTGATCTTCCTTTCGGCACACCGCACCTGGCGGAATACCTGCGCCGGATCTATCCTGATCGCGAGCGGTTGGCGACCACGATCGACCGCCACGTGCAGGAACTCGCCGAGACAGCACTGCTGCAGCATGTCGCCGGCTTGAAAGGGCGCGACATCAACAATGGCGCCGTGGTGATCATTGACAATCGTTCCCACCAGCTGTTGGCGCTGGCCGGATCGCATGACTTCTTCGACTCAACGGCCTTCGGCCAGGTCAACGGTGCCCTGTCGCCGCGGTCACCGGGATCGGCGCTCAAGCCGTTCGTCTATGCCCTGGCGCTGGGCCGCGGCGTGATTTCTCCGCGCACTCTGCTGAATGATGTGCCGGTGGAGTTCGGAGGTTACAAGCCGGTCAACTATGACGAGAGTTACAGCGGTGTCGTCAGCGCGGAGGAAGCGTTGATTCGATCGCTCAATGTGCCGGCGATCAACCTGGCGGCGGCTGTCGGTGGCGAGGAGTTCTTCAAGCTCCTCAAGAACGGCGGCGTTTCGACACTCAACAAGCCGTGGACGCAATACGGTTTGCCGATCGTGTTGGGCGGGTGCGAAGTCACGCTGCTGGAGTTGACGAATCTCTACTCGGCATTAGCGGACACCGGCGTCTTCACTCCCTGCCGGGCGCTACTCGACCAGCCCGAGGTTGCCGGGAGAGTCCTGTTCGCCCCGGAAGCCACATACATTGTCACTGAGATACTGGCGGAACTGAGGCGGCCCGAGCTTCCAAGCGTCTGGGATGCCGCCGTGAATATCCCCAAGGTTGCCTGGAAGACCGGCACATCGCTGGGCAAGCGCGATGCCTGGTCGATTGGCTATAATCGCAACTACACGGTCGGTGTCTGGATCGGCAACTTTGACGGCCGCGGAAGTCCGGGGTTGGTCGGGGCCGAGGTTGCCGCACCGTTGTTGTTCACGCTTTTCGAATCACTGAACACCGGTATGCAGGTTGAGTGGTTTGCGCGACCGGACCGCGTGTCGGTGCGCCAGGTTTGCGCAGTGTCCGGGATGCCGCCCACGGCGCTGTGTGTTGCGACGGAGCAGGAATTGTTCATTGAGGGCATCTCGCCGAATCGCACCTGCGATGTTCACGAACAGATTCTGGTCGATGCCCGATCGGGAGTGCGGTTGTGCAATCACTGTCGCGCCGGACACGAGATCGAAGAGCGGCTCATCTCGCGCTGGCCCGCTGACATTGCCACGTGGCTGGCGCGGCACGGTCACGCGATTGACAAGATCCCAGCACACAATCCGCAATGTCCAACGGTTGCCGAGGGCAGCGGACCGGTGATCGTGTCGCCCGCAGCGGATGCCGAATTCAAGATTCGGCCCGAGGTGGCGCGGGAGTACCAGAAGCTGCTGTTGGATGCTTCGGTCGCCAACGAGACACGGACGATCTACTGGTTTCAGAATCGCAAGCTGATCTTCTCGGGCGATCCGGCAAGTCGCGTCTTCATCACACTGACGCCGGGCCGGCACAAGTTGATCTGCATGGATGATGCCGGGCGCTCGTCACAAATCACGATCACGATTCGATGATGCAGTCAGCCAACTGATAACACTACGCCCTCCCGCTCTTGGCGGGAGGGCGTTCCCACAACACGATCAGATCACACTGAGGAGAAGTGATCAGCAGGCAACTCGCAACCAAGCGACGCTGTCGCGGCGCGAGCCGACTCTTTGCGTTAATGCCGTTGCATCCTGACCTTCATGCCGGGCGGAGCCGTTTCGGCGGTACGGCCGTCATCATGGCAGTCCTCGCAGACCGGGTCGACTTCATACTTGCGGTCTTTGTGACAATCGGTGCAATCCAGTTCCGCGTGGATTTCGTCCAGCTTGATACCGGTAATGGCGTGCTTGAAATTCTCGCTGTTCCAGCCGCTGTGGCAATTGACGCACATTCGACTCAGCTTGGAGATGCGTTTGCCGGTCGGATGGCAGGCCCAACAATCCAAGTTGGTATGATAAGGGTTGAGCGGCCAGCCGGTAGTATTGTGCGTGAAACCCGGCCGTTCGACGGTGTCGTGGCACTTGGCGCACTGGTCTTGCTTGTGGCAGTCATTGCACACGGCGTGGACTTGTTCCTGGGTTTTCTGGCCTTTCGCCGGCTGCTGGATATCATGACAGTTGCCGCAGTTCTCTTTCTCGTGGCAATCGACGCAGCGGAAGCCGAACAGATCGATATGTTCCTTGTGCTGGAAGGTGACGATCGGCGCCTGCTTGTACGGCGTGTCATAGACCTTCTTCGCCGGTACGGTGATCACCGGGTGTGGGATACCCATGATGTCGGTCGGGTCCGATACTTCTCCGGCCAGCGCCCCTCCAACCTTGGGGAGGTGGCAGACAATGCATTGGGTGTCATGGCTCCATTCGCGGTGGCATGACAAGCACTGGCGGTGGTAAGCGCCCTTGAGGTTGGGTTTGGCCAGATCGCGTGATTCGGCGGCGGTCGAATGGCACTCCTTGCAGGGCGGGATGCGTCCCGGCGGGCTGTAGTGATGACAGGTCGCGCACTCGGCCCCCATTTCGGCCATGGAAGCGTGGAGTTTGTGGCCGAAGCGCACCGGCTGGTAGAGATCGGCCAACTCGTCGATCAACATCGAGTCGGGTGCTTCGGTGACATCGTGGCGTCCCTGTTGATGCACCATCGTGGTGCGCGGGCACGATTTCAGGCAAGGTTCGGAGAGAGTCGGCACGGCACACGTATGACATTCGGAGCAGTCCACTTGCGGCGCGGCCGGCATAGTTGATTTTTGTGCGGTCAGCGGCAATGCGAGGCCAATCGCCAAGACGACAATCACGAAACCCCAGACTGCCGCGTGATGCTTGTTCATGAAACTGAGTCCTTTCATCAAGCCGCTTTCACCGCATGCGGCCGTTCGCGTTCGGCGGCTTGATCGGCCGGCTGCGCGATGACCGGGAAATTCAACGCGAAGAAGCGGTATACCAAAACGAGAGCCGCCACCAAACCAACGGTTACGGCAATCTCGAAGATCGACGGGAAGTAGGTATTTTCGGGATACAGCGGCTCGTAGGCGATCAGGAAGACGTTGATGCGATTCAGGAGCACTCCGAAGATCACCAGCGAGGCCGACACGAAGAGGCCGCTGACCGAGTGCCGGATTTTGCTCGACGATAGGAGCAGGATCGGCGCGACGACACCCAGCAGGATTTCAATCAAGAACATCGTGGATTCGACGCTGCCTTCGAAGAGATAGGGCCACGCGTTGCGCAGAGTCAGGTCACCAACTTTGACGGCGAGATAAGCACCGAGCAGCACGGGAGTATAGGTCGCGATCGAGGAGAGCACTTTGGTCTCCGGCGGCAATTTGAACGAGCGCGAGGCCAGCAGCGATTCGAAGATCACCATCGGGAAACCGACCGCGATCGCCGACATCAGGAACATCAACGGGGAGATCGGGGAATACCAGAGCGGGTGCATCTTGGTCGGCGCGATGACCATGAGTGTCCCCAGCGACGACTGGTGCAGGCACGAGAGCACCACGCCCATGATGATGAAGATCGAAATGAATTTGCCCAAGAACGTGCGGCAGATGCGCAACCAGCCGTCGATCAGCTTGTTAAAGACGCGCAGCGGGCCGGGCAGGTTGACCCGGCCGATGAACCGCTCCGATACGATCGGCAGAAACTCAATGTAAAGCACGGTCAAATAGACCATGACGCACATGCCGACTTCGAAGAGCACCGAATTGCCCTGCCACATACTCGGCAGCATCGGATGCCAGACATTGTAGTAGCGTCCGAGGTCGGCCAGCAGACCGATCACCACGAACGTATAGCCCAGCATCGCCGTCAGGAGTGCCGGCCGCGTGATCAAGTGGTAGCGTTCCTTATGGAAGATGTCAGCCAAGGCGGCGGTCGTGAATCCGCCGGCAGCGAGAGCGACGCCGGAGGCGACGTCGATGGCAATCCAGATCCCCCAGGGATACTGGTTATCAAGATTGGTGGCGGCCTCCAGGCCGAAGATCAGGCGGTAGATATAGGCAGCGATGCCAAAAGCCGCAACGGCCGCGACAATGATCGTGCCCTTGGTGAAGAACGGCACCCGGGTTACCGGCGCGGGGATTTCATGAGCGGTCATTTTCCGACTCCTTGTCTTCCTTATTGTCGCGCATCGAATACATGATCAGGCCGAGAAATCCGTACAGCGCCAGCGGCGGAACGAAGGACTTGAAGATACCGTGCTGGATGGTTTCAGTCGTTTCCGGAATGGGCCGGCTGTTGAGCTTGGGCAACTCGGTGTGGACGAAGTCGACCGGCGCGAGGTACATCCAACTGGTGCCGCCGGCTTCCGTTTCGCCGTAAATATGATTGTAGTAACGATCCGGCTTGGCCTTGATGCGTTCCTTGGCGACTTCGATCAATTCTTGTCGGGTACCGAAGGTCAAGGCCTCGTTGGGACAGATGCCGACGCAGGCCGGCATCTTACCCTCTTCCAGCCGGTGAGCGCAGAATGTACATTTCATCACGCGCGGCTTGAGGGCTTCACGGTACTCGTAAGCTGGAATTTGGAACGGGCAGGCAACCATGCAATAGCGACAGCCGATGCATTTCCACGCGTCGTAATCGACCGAGCCGCTCTTGTTCTTCTGGAGTGCGCCGACGATGCAGGCGGAGACGCAGGCCGGGCGATTGCAGTGCATGCACTGCACTTTCATAGTGAAGGCCTTTGATGTCTGCGGGTCGTGGAACTCATTGACGACAGTATAGGCATTGTCATTCGGGCGACGGTGCCCCTGAAATACCGATTTGTCGTCAAAAGCTGTCAGTGGTTTATTCGCGAGTTTGTGTTCATTATTGCAGGCCCACTCGCATTTGCGACAGCCGATGCAGACAACGGTGTCAACGAGCACGCCATAAGTCTGACTGCAATCAAGCGCAAACTCATCCTGTTTTGCTTCAAGCTTCCCTGCCAGGACGGAGACACTTCCCGCAGCAGCCAGCTTAAAGAGATCCCGACGTGTAAATGCCATACTGTATCACCTCTATTCCTGTAATCGTACGACACCGAACCAATACTATTTGTGAAATAATTCACATGATCGGCGCTTCTTCTCCTGTTTCTGCTCGCATAAATAGCTTCTGGGCATATCAATGTCAAGCAAAAAGTAGACAAATCATCCTATTTTGCTATTAGTGTCTATCGGCTCAGATCGTGAAAAATATAACAAATAGTATCAGATTTGGAGGGTAAAGAATGAACCTTGAAAGACGTCAAAAGCTATCGGAATTTGTCCAATAATGGCGAGGGCGGAGAACCATGATTCTCCGCCCATTCGTCGAAATAGTGAGGCAACAAGTCGTTAGCTGCAATTTGGACAGGCCGGTGCCGGGCCGCCGGCGAAGATGTAGTTAATGAGGTACACGGCATCGGAGATTGAGACTGAGCCGCTGACATCGGCGTCGCCGTTTAGCGGGGAGCACGGCGCCGGGCCGCCGGCAAAAATGTAGTTGATGAGGTAGACCGCATCGGAGATCGAGTATGCACCGCTGCAGTCGGCATCGCCGCACTTTCCGCTGACGGCCGGACCTTCATTGAGGTAGTCGGCAAACCAGAGATTTGTCCAGTTCATCATCCAATTGTTGGTGGCATTGAACGCCCCGGCATACGGTGCGGATTGGAACCAAGGATCTTCGGCCGGCGCGTCCTTTAGTCCAATCGAAAATGCCGGTCCGCCGACGGCCGGGCGCGGGTCCAGAGCGTTTTGTCCAGAGAAGCGGCTCTTGGCCCGATTATTGCCGGCGAAGATCGGGTTTTCGATGACGTTGTCCCAAGCTCCGCCGGGGACACCGGCGATAGCGCCACCGAGTGACGGATAATCAGTGAAGAGGCGCTGTTCGGTCCAGGATTGCGAACTGGCCACGAGGGTGGGCGTGATCGCCGCGCTGTTAATCGCACACCAGATGGTACCGAAGACATCGAAGTTGGACACTGCGAAGACTGGATTCTGATTGCTGTAACCCCCGACCCAATTCGGGTTGGTGAACGGGCCGGTGAGACAGCGGCTGTGATATTCGGCGTCGATCTGGCCACCGAGGATCGAGCAGTCGGGAATCGGATTCAGGCTGAACGACGGGCCGGATTGATCTTCGATGAAGATGCCATTACGCGGCCATTCGTAGAAGATCGAGTTTCGGAAGTGACCGGCATTGTTCTCTTTGGAATGAATGGCGGCATTTTGGTTAGACGGCGCGGTCGTGAGCACTTCCCCGCGACCGAACGCGGTCACATTGTAGACGGTCGGGCGGGCGTACGGCTGCGTATCGGCGTTGCCATCATCACTGTCGATTTCGAAGGCGCGATCGCCGTTGGTCGAGTCGTAGATGCAGAACAAGAATTGCAACTTGCCGGAGTAGCCTTGGTCCCAATCGAAAGCATCGTCGTCGTTGAAAGCCGAGATGAGATAACGGCAATTCACGGTTCCGCCGAAGAACTCGAAGCCGTCATCCAGATTGGCGAAGACTTCAACGTACTCGATCGTCGTTCCGGAGCCGACGCCGCCGAGGGTGAGGCCGTTGATTTCATTGGCGGCGCCGATGATCGAACCGCCGTGCTTGAGTTGCACGTAGCGCAGGATGCCGGAATTGTCGAAGGCATCGCAGCCACCATATTCGGTTTTTGGCGATGGTGGGATGCCTTCGATGAAGTTGGTCGCGCACGTATTCGGCGGGGTGACCGTGCCATTGATCGGGGCGTTGCCGAGGATGATCAGCGAGCCCCAGAGACCGCGATTGGAGCGATCCAGATCGGTCGGATCGTTCAGGTCGTCGGTGCAGGCGGTGAAGATGATCGGCGCTTGCTCGGTGCCATTGGCGATAATCTGCGCGCCGCGCTCGATGATGAGCGAGGCGACTGATCCGGCCGGCAGACCGGTGATGCCCTTGATCACGGTACCGGGCTGGATGGTTAGCGTGACGCCGGAGACCACGTAGGTCGGCCCTTGCAGCACGTAGACGTTGCCGGCAGTCCAGGTTTGATCGGTCGTGATGTCGCCGATCGGTACTAAGACCTGGGTTTTACCGGGCTCGATTATGCACTGTCCGAAGGCCCAACTCGCCATCATGAGGAGCAGAGTCAGTGGCAACAAGAACAGACGATACACGGATTTCCTCCTGTTCATAATTTTCCTTTCTTGGTTCGCAACTTGGGTCACAAATCGAAATCGAGTGGATGCGCGCGGCACCCGGAGATTCTTGAGCGGCGAGGTCGCCGGGAGCTCGCGGAGAAGCATACGTGCGGGTTTTGCGCTGGTGTAACGTTCAACCATATCCGCAAGAAGAATGGCGCCTCTCGGTTAGGATGCGATGAGGTGCCGATTAGTTCTCGGAGTGCGGCTATAGCGAGTAGGACAAGCCGATTGTATAAGTTCGGCCTTCGCGGCTGAGCGAGCGGATGTACTCCTTGCCGGCGGCCGTCTGAATGAGCTTGCGGTCTTCATTGAAGAGGTTCTTGGCGGCAAATCGTGCGGTCAGCGGACCAAAGACGCGCTGCATGATCGACAGATCCGCCTGCTGGCGAGACTTCTCGAAGATATCGGGCGCTTGATAGCCGACCTCGGCCAGGCGGTCGCCGAAGATGTTGTAGAAGAAAGCGATCTCGGTGGTCGCGCCCGGACTGGTGTAAGCGATGTCGAAGTTAAGGACATATGGTGACTGGCCGCCGAACGGGCGCTTGGTTTCGGTGGAGTCGGTCAAGCCGTTGCTCAGACGGTACGCGAGTTCGCGGGCGTCGATGTCAACCTCGGACTGGACAATCGTCAGGTTGGCGCCGAGCTGCAAGTTCCGGAGCGGGGCGATGCCGGTATGATCCAGGCGGCGGCGAACCTCGAACTCCGCACCGTAGACGAGTGCGCGCGAGACATTCAGGAAGCTGATATCGCCGTTCTCGGAGAGATTGAAGCGCTCGATCGGGTCGGAGAAGTGTTTGTAGAAGCCACTGACAGCGATCACTTCGCCCGGCCGCGTAAACCACTCCCAGCGCAAATCCCAGTTGCGAATCAGGGTACGGGTGAGGCGCGGGTTGCCGATGTTGTTATTGCCGGTCAGGAATTCGTAGCTGTAGAAGGGGGCCATCTCGCGAATCGTCGGGCGCGCGGTGGTGATGCTGAAGGCGCCGCGCAAATTCATGTCGGGCTGGGCGTGATAGACGAGATTGACGGAGGGCAACCAATCGGAGACGTTATAGGCGCCACGGAAATCGAGCGATGTCGTGTCAATGGTTTCAACCCACTGGTCGGTGTGCTCGAGCCGTGCTCCGGCAATCAGATCAAAGCGCGAGGTCAATTTCCAGTCGAGCATGCCGTAGAAGGCGAGGATATCCTGGTCACCGCGATAGACATCCGCTTTCTGGGTCAGATTCTCCGGCACAATGCCCCAGAGGTAATTCCACGAATTGGTGTAGCTGTTGAAAGTGGAATCAATCTTGCCGATCTTGTCGTCGGTCAGGATGGAGCCGGGATCGCCGTTGTAGGACGAGAACAGGTCGGGTCGCTCGGAGGGATTCAGTCGGATCAACCAGTTGTCCTGGCTGCGCGACTTGTCAAAGATTGCTGTTCCGAAGCGCAGTTTCGAACCGGGATTGGCAAATTCGATCGGAACCGAAAAGTCAACTTTGTACTCGCGATTGGTTTCCGTGAGGTAGCGGAAGAAGTGAGTCGGGTAAGGAAACCCGGTAACGATGCCGGCCGAGATCAGGCTGTCATTTTCGTCATAGTTGGCGATATCGGTCCAGAAGCGCAGGTCAGGGTCGTCCTGCCGGTTGCGGCTCGTCGAGGCACTCCATTCGATGCGGGTGCGGTTCAAGAGCGGGAGTTTGACCGAGTGCTCGCCGCCGTACTGCAGGGCCTGCATGGAGCGCTCGGTGTACTGCCAGACATGGCTGCGCAGCCGCTGACCGGCTTCCACGGTGTAACTGGTGTAGATGCCTTCCACCTGGCGCGAAATCTTCTCGCCGTGCTGGTTGCGATTGAAGCTGAAGCGCAGTCGGTGGTTGGGACTGAGCAGCAGGTTGGCGGTCAGCAGACCGCCCCAGAGTACTTCCTCGGAAGCTTTTCGATCGGCGTAGTCAAGATAGGTGCCGAGCCCGGTCACTTCGGTGCCGATCCGCTCAACTTCATAACGCCGGTAGATGCCGTCACCGCTGTAGCTGTTATTGCGGCTGTAGGTGAGCGAACCGAGGACGCCGAGCGGGCGATTGAAGAGCTGGTAGAGATTTCCGAACGACAGGCCATAGCCTTGATTGAGCGGAGCCCGGCGCTCGGTGAAGGCGAAGTCGCGGCTCAGCGCCTTGGCAATGCGGTCGAGGTATTCGGCGCCGGCGGCGTTGCGACTGTCGCCGACGGTCGTGTAGCCGGGGGTACGGAAACTTGAGTCGACGATCTCCGCAGGTGCGCTGCGGAAACCATCGTCAAAGCCCAGCCACTCCTTGGGACCACTCGAGTGTGTCAGCACGCCGTCATGGAGTGAGACATTCGAATTGCAGGACACGGAAGAACTGAACTTGAGCGTCATCCGCTCGGGAAGATCCTTGGTGCTCAGATTGATGGCGCCGCCGGAGAAATTGCCCTGCCGGTCAGGGGTGAAGGTTTTCTGGACGGTGATATTGTCGAGCAATCCGGCCGGAATCAAGTCCAATTGGACGGCGGGCTTGTCCGGATCGGTGCTGGGGAGTTGCGCTCCGTTCAACTGGGTATTGGAGTAGCGACCCGACAGACCGCGAACCACGGCGGTGCGGCCATCGATCACGCTGGAACCGGTGACGCGCGTCAAAGCAGCGGCGGCATCACTGGCACCGGATCGCGACATGACTTCGGAGCTGATAGCATCCTGCGCCGCCGGGGCTTGCTGCCGCAGATTCAGCAAAGCGGCTTCGGTGTCTTTGACGCGGGCGGCTTCGACAACAACGTCCTGGCCGACGACGGCTTCCGACTTCAGGCCAAAATCCAGCTTGGCCGTCTGGCCGGCTTCGACCGTAACGCTGTCGATGATCGTTCGCGTATGACCGATCGCCGAGACAATCAGGCGGTGGACACCGAGCGGTACATTGTTAAGGATGTAGTTGCCGTCAAGATCGGCCATCGCGCCGAGTTTGGTGCCGTCGATCATGACACTGGCGCCGATGAGTGGCTCACCGGTGTCGCGGGTAACGACTTTTCCCATGATGCGACCGGTCGTTGGCGATTGCGCCGCGACGTTACTCCACCAGCCGCACAGCAGCAAGACGACAAACGTAGCGAATGCGATACTGAAGAATCGGCTGGCCCGGGGCCGCCGTGTGGTCGATAAGGTTGCTTCCATTCCTTCCCTCCGTTAGTCTTAGCCCAGCGCGACGGGCGCCGGACGAGCTGTCTTCTCCAGACAGACGGAGCAAAGGTAGAAGCGGCTGTTAGCGGGGTGTTAATACCGCGCTAATTCTCGGGCAGAACCCGGTTAGGGGGTCAGACGAACGCTTTGACGATTTCGCGCTGCAGCACCTGAAGTTCGGCATAGGCGCGGTTGATCTCGTCGATCTTTTCCTGCAGCTTTTTCATCAGCTTGTTGCGTTCGAGGCCGTTGCGCAGGACAATGAGGATATCGTCGTTATCCCACGGCTTTTCCAGGTACTGGAACAGGCCGACCTCGTTGATTGCTTTGATGGCGTTCTCCTTGTCGGCGTAGCCGGTCAGGATAATGCGCGGTACCTGCGGTTTGAGGTCGCGGACCTTGGCCAGAAACGTGATGCCGTCCATCTCCGGCATCAGATAGTCGGACATGACGAGATCGACATCATTGGCGCCGATGAATTCGAGCGCCTGTTGCACGGAAGTGAAAGCTTTGACGTTGTATTCCGTTTCCAGACTCAGGAAGGAGCTCAGGCTGGTAATGACCATCTCCTCGTCATCGACGATAACGATGGTCTCGCGTTTATCGAGAGCGGAAGAATCTTTGGCAGTATTCGACATAGTCAGACTCCGAATCCAATCAAATTGTCTCTATTGCAACAATGGTTGTGTCGTCAGGTTCCTGCGAGCCGTCGCAGAACTCGCGCGAGGACTGCAGCAGCCAATCGAGCAGTTGTTCCAGTGGAGTGGCGGCGTGTCGTTCGATTTCCTCGATCATGGTGGCATCGCCGAAGAAGCGGCCGTCCCGGCCGGGCACTTCGCTGAGGCCGTCGCTGTACAGCAGTAAACGATCACCCGGCCCGAGCGAGACGGTGGTCGCTTCGCTGGCGCAGTAGCTCAGGGGCAGGTCGATGCCGAGGAACAACCCGTTGGCGGCGACCCGCTCGACTGTGGTGGCGGCGCGCCGCCAGATCAGCGGATGCGGCAGCCCGGCGTTGATGATCTCGACCGACTTCTGCCGTTTGTCCAGAATCGCGACGATCGCCGCGACAAAGGAATTTTCCGGCAGGCCGCGCCCCAGGATCTCATTCATGCCGGTAACGATTTCCGGCAGCGATTGACCGGATTTGATCAACGTACTGAACGCGAATTTGAGCAACGCCGTACTGAGTGCCGCCTGGATGCCGTGGCCGGTGGCATCGGCAACCAGGATCCCGAGCCGACTCTCGTCGAGTTCCTGAATATCGTAGTAGTCGCCGCCGATTTCGAGCACCGGCTCGTACTTGGCGGCAATGCGCAATCCGTTGGCCTCCGGAAGTCGCCGCGGCAGCAGGTTTTGTTGCACCTGTCGCGCCAGATCGAGCTCCTGCCGCAGCATCCCTTCGCGGGTGGCGAGGGCATCGCGATGGCGCAGCACCTCGTCCAGCTCGCGCAATTTCTGTTGCAGTGTCTCCTCCAGCGACTTCGTCGCCAGGCTATTGCGCAGCACCAGCTTGATGTGATCGTTGTCCCATGGCTTCTCGATGTACTGATACAGACCCACTTCATTGATGGCATTAATTGCGTTGCCCTTGTCGGCATAGCCGGTCAGCAGGATGCGCGGCACGGAGGGATACAGGCGCTTGACCTCGGCGAGGAATTGCAGGCCGTTCATTTGCGGCATCAGAAAATCGGAGATGACGGCGTCAACCGGATGTTTCTGCAGCTCCGCCAGCGCCTCGACGGGCGAGCGAAAAGTGACGACGCGATAGTCGGTGTCCAGCCGCAGCAACGACTGCAGGCTGGTCAGGACGATTTCCTCGTCATCCACAATCATGACCGAAGGTGGATTAACTGGGTTCTTGATATCAGCCTTATCCTTCGACATTCCGTTTGAATTGGTAATGCTTGACGGGGCAAATGTCAAGCCGGACGGCGGCCATGCTCCAGTTGCAGGCGCTCCATAATGCTGCGCAGCCGCCGCGTCAGGGTCTTGAGGAGGAACTGGGCGATTTCGGCGTGGTCGGCAAGGATTTCGGCAAAGCTCTCACTTTCGATCCGCAACAGGCGCACAGTGGTGACGGTGGTGGCGGTGACCACGCGCCGCTCTTCGTCGAACAGTGCCCAGACGCCGAAACCCTGGTTGGCTTCCGCCACGGCAATTTCGTTGCCGTCGCGCTGCAGACTGACGCGGCCGTCGAGGACGAAGAACATGGCCGTCGCCGGATCACCTTCGCTGAAGATTGTCGTACCGGCCGCGAAGCTGACCTCTTCGGCAATGGCGGCGATATAGGCCAGATTGGCCGTGGGTACATCGGCGAAGACATCCACCGCCTGCAACAGAATCACTTTTTCGATCGTCGTCAGCATCACACCAACCGCAAATACTAATAACCAAGTTCAGCGGCAACCGCCAGCGCCGTTTCGCGGACAATCGCCGAATTGTCAAAGGCGGCGTCGCGGAGATGGGCGCGCAGGTCGGCGAATGGCACCCGCCGGGCGGCATACAGGCCGCAGGCTTTCAGCCAGTAGTCGGCGCTGCCGAGCATCAGGCGGTGAGCGTCGACCGGAGTCATCATTTGCCGGCGATAGACCGGCGCCGCCAGTTCGAGGATCGCCGCGGGAGTGTGACCTTCGATCAGCGGCAGAACATGGCCGCGGACCGCGCCGGTCAGGCGATTGCTCAGATACTCGACGGCGTTGATTTGATGCTCGCGCCGGTCGCTGCTGATGCGCAGGTACGCGCCGTAGATGTCCTGCGACGGATAGAGCAATCCAAGCAGCCGGAACACCAATTCCAGCGCGTCGCGGCGGCGTTCGTTGACGGCGCGCAGGCAGAGGCGATCGACCGCGTCGGTCGTTTCGCGTGACAGGATCATGCCGGCCTCCACCAGCAGGAGCGCGCGTCGCGCCTCGGCAACCACCAAGTCTGCGATCGCGGCTGGCGGAAAGCGTAGCCGCGGCGAAGCCTGCCGCAGTTTGTTGAGCGCGCGCACGATGGCGAATTTCTGATGGTCCGGCACCTGACCGGCGGCGACGATGAGCAGATCGACCGACTGTTGGTGGATGATGCGATGAATAACGCTCGGCACATTGCGCCGGATCACATCCGGGGTTGCCGGATCGAGGAGCAGAGTCTGCAAGCGGGGCAGGATTTCCGCCCCATACGCTGCCAGCGCCGGTTTAGCTGCGCCGCGGAAGCGCCGATCGGCCAATTTGTCGATCAGGGCTGGGATGAAGTTGGCGTCACGTCGACGACCGGCGGAGGCGATAGCTTCCCGCACGACCACCGGCGACTCATCGGCGAGCAACTGGGCAAGAAAGACGCCGAAGTGCTCGCCCGCCAGTACACCCAGGAGTTTGGCGGTTTCCAGTCGTCCGGTCTCGGCATCGCCATCCGTGCGAACGAGAAACGTCTCCAAGCGATCTTCGTCGAGCAAGTCGTGAGCTTCCGGTAATTGGTGCTCGGCCAGACATGCCACAACAGCCGTCTGCAAGCGCGGGTCGGCGTGGTTGAGAAACTGGCGGAGAAGTTCGGTTTTTGCCGCTCCAGCTTTGAGGTAAAGCAAGTAGATGGCCTCGCGCCGCACTCCCAGATCATCGTCGCCCAGGAGCGCTTCAATTTCACTTAACAAGCTCATGATATTCCTGCAAGACCTCGACCGCGCGCCGGCGGACCTCGGGTGAGGCGTGGCGCAGCAGCGAACTGATGCTCTCGACCAGACTCGGATCGCGAGCCGACTTGAGCAGATCGAGCGCATAGGTCACCTGGCGTTCATGGGGACTGGAAAGGTAGCCGGTCAGCATTTTCAGCGTTTGCGAATCATCAATCGCGGTACGAAGGTCGGAAATGTCGATATCGCGATGTTCGATTGCCAACCTGAAGGTTTCGACATATTCCCGGCGGACGACCAGCGCGATGAGCAGCCAGACCAGCGCCAGGACGGCGGCAATGACAGCCATCTGCCGGGCGCCAAAGGCGAAGACGCCGGTGGCGACCAGCAGCACGACGCCGGCCACGCCGCGAAAGAGCCGATCAACGAAGACATCGACAAAGACTTTCACGCGTTTCTTGAGATCCAGCGACAACGGCATGAACAGTAGTTCCCGGCCACTGCGATCAGCCGAGTACTCCAGCAGACCCTCCGAGCCTTTCAGCGCCAACGCCGGCAACAGGAGCGGCGCGACGATCACACCGAGCGAGGTACCGATCAGGGTCAGAGGCATGATCACGATGACTCCGCCGACCCCCAGCCGACGAACCAACGGATAGGTGAGCAGCAGCTGAATCACGAGCGCCAGCAGACTGACGCGTCCATAGAAGACGCCAAAGAAGGCCGTCAACTCCTGCTTGCTGCCCCCGTACGCGTTGAAGCAGATCTCCTTAAAGACAAAGTCGATGATGGTCGAAGTCATGACGGCGACAGCGATCAAGGCGACGATCGTCTGCAGGAGCCGGGACTTCCGCACGGTCTGCAAGACTTCGATCGTAGGCAGGGTCGAACCGTCTTCGGGCCTTGCGCTGCTCTCTCTTTCTCGGGTGGACTCGTGATGCAGCTTGGCCAACTGCGCGATGACCAGCGTGGCGAGAACCAGGATCGCGGCAGCGAGGATGATCAAGTTCTCCGTCGCCAGATGAACCCGATTGATCAACAGACTCGTCGCTTCACCGGCGCAGAACGCACCCAGGATTCCCGCGGCTCCGAGAAACGTGAACAGCCGCTTGGCTTGCTGGACGTCGAAAACGGCATTGGCCAGGAGCCAAAACAGCGCCGTTACCAGAATTCCGTATACTCCCACCCAGGCATAGAAAGCGTAAAAGACCCAGCTTGAGCCGACGGCGAGCAGATAGCGCAAGAGAACCAGACAGGCAATCAACACGAAGGAGGTGCCGACGATCAGATTGAGAAGAGAGAGCCGCCGCGAAGCTCTGATGTAGAACCCGGCGATCGGGATGGATGCCAAGGCCGAAACGATAAAGACCAACGGAAGTTGCTCCGGGGTCAGCTTGAAGAGAAACAGCGAATCGCGGGCCGATTTGAGGAAATAGAAAGTTGAGAGGAGCAGGAAGTAGCTGAGCGCCATCAAGGCTGTCAGCCGGCGCTCGCCGGGACGTATATCGAAGACGCGGGTCAGCGACCGGAGCATTGGCCGACTCCCGCGCGCAACCGCTCACGACTCATGAAGGGGCGCCTTCCAGAATCTCGTCCAGATTCATCGGCAGTGTGATGGTGAAGCGGGTCCCCTTGCCGACCTGGCTGGCGACCTGAATATCGCCGCGGTGATCCTGGATGATCTGATAACAGATCGAGAGTCCGAGCCCGGTCCCGACGCCGACACCCTTGGTTGTAAATCCGGGATCGAAGATGCGCGCGAGGTTTTCCTCCGGGATACCGACGCCGGTGTCGGCAATCTCGACGCACACCTTGCCATCGCGGACGAAGGTCGAGATCGTAATCTCCCCCTTGTCCTTGATCGCCTGCTTGGCATTAATCAAGATATTCAGAAAGACCTGATTGAGGCGACCCGGGAAACAGGAGATCGCGGGGATGTCGCCGAAGCGGCGGGTCAAGGTGATGTTATGCTTGATTTCGTGGTGAATCAGCGTCAGAGTGTCTTCGAGGCCCTCATGGATGTTCACTTTCTTGAGTTCCGCCTCATCCAGACGGGCGAAGCTGCGCAGCCGCCGGACGATGTTGACCACACGATCGGTGCCGGAGACGATGACGCGATTGGCATCCTGGATCAGCCTGAGGGTTTCATTGATCTTGGCCAGTTCATCCGGATCGTGCGCCGAGAATTGATTGATGAAGGCCGTGAGTTTCTCGATGGCGCGCACCAGGGTATTATGCATACTCGCGACGGCGCCGATCGGCGTGTTGATTTCGTGGGCAATTCCGGCAACCAGCATGCCGAGCGAAGCCATCTTCTCGGATTGCACCAATTGTCCCTGGGTCAGGCGCAGATTGCGATAGGCTTGCGCCAGTTCATCAAGTGTGAGCTTGCGTTCGGTGACATCGTGACCAATACCGATATAGTAGCGCACGTCACCGGTCTCGCTTTTGAGGGCGGAGATGCTGGAGTTCTGCCAGCGGATCGAACCATCGCGATGGAAGACGCGGTATTCGATGCCGCTCATCCGCTGTAACGATTGCATCATTTCGGTGAAGCAGTCCTCACAACGCGGCCGGTCATCGGGGTGGATCATTTCCATGAAGGGGTGGCCGAGGAGTTCACCCGGCTGATGTCCCAGTTGATTCGTCCAATTGGGCGAGATATAAGTGAAGCGTCCGGATTGATCCAGCAGATAGATGAGGTCGTTGGCGTTCTCGACGATACCGCGGAAGCGCTCCTCGCTGAAGCGCAGCGATTCCTCGGCGGCCCGTTGCTCGGTGATATCGATGCCGGTGCCGATCACGAATTCGACGCGACCGTCCTCGGTCAGCAATTCCGTGTTGTTCCAGGCAATCAACCGTTTGTCGCCGGAGCGCGAGATCCAGTAGTTCTCCACCCGGCCGATCAACCGCTCCGCCTTGATATCGGCAAAGGTTTGCTTGATACGATCGACGTCTTCCGGCAGCAGGAGGAAATCCCACACATGTCGGCCGAGGGTTTCCGAGGCATGATAGCCGCTGATCTGCTCGCAGGCGCGGTTGAACTGAACAATCCGGCCGTCAGCATCAAGCACGATCACCAGGGCGCCGGCGGTGTTGAGCACCGCCGTAATGAAGTTGCGCTCGCGGCGGACTTCTTCTTCCATCGCCTTACGTTGACTGATGTCATATAAACCGCCGATAATGACCTTGCGATCGCCCATGGTGGTCAAGTTCAGTGTGAAGATCATCCACTTCGAATCGCCCGTCGGGGTCTTGATGCGCACTTCCCGGTGCGCTCTGCCGCGCTCCGCAAGCATCCTGATGAGTTCGATCCGATCGCGCGGGTCGTGATAGAATTCGGGGGCCGGCCGGCCAACCATCTCTTCCGGCGTCAGGTTGACCAGCGCGCTCAGATGCTCGTTGGCATAGAGGATCTCGCCGTCGGGATAGCTGGAGATGATCAGCGGAATCGGTGCGGCGTTGATGATGGCATGCACTTGTTCGTCGGCGCGCTTCAATTGCGTGATGTCCGAGAATCCAAAGAACACGCCAAGGCGCTCGCCCTGGCGGCCGACTACGGGCACCGCCCAGGGCGCCAACGTTCGTACCGACGGCCGGAGGACTTCCAGCACGAAGGCATTCAGGCGGTGGATGTCGGCCCGAATCTCCTCGACCACGCGCGGCTGGGCGATCAGCTCGCCAAGAATGTGCCTGACGCGCTCGGCATCGATGCAGTTGTTGCTGATGATCTCGATGAAATCCTCGATGCCCTGTCCGGCAACCTTTTTCGGATCGAGGCCGAAGTAGTCGGTCACCCGGGGATTGCAGGCGGCGATGCGGTTGTTGATGTCGACAAAGATCAGGAGACTCAGCGAACTGTCGAAGACGGCCTGCAGCTCATTCCGGCTGCGCGACAACTCGGCCAACATCCGATGTGTTTGCACGTTCTTCAATTCCAGATCGGACTTGGCCGCCCGCAGTTCGGCATTGACCCGTTCCAACTCGCGCGTCTTCTCTTCCAGCGAGGCGGTCCGTTCCTGCACCTGCCGCCCCAGGGACTGAAAGGCGCGAATGTGATCAATGGTCAGGCTGACGATGTTGGCGAAGATCTCAAAACGGGCGATGTCCTGTTCGTCCATCGAGCGTTCGTGATGCTGCATGCTTCCCAGGAGCACGCCGATCGGACGCCCCGCTTCGCGCAGCGGCGTGAGAATCAGCGCCTTCGTCCGAGTCGGGCGCTCGGGATCGTGAATCCAGCGCGGATCGGTGTTCAGGTCGGCGATGAAGACGGTCTGGTTTTGATTCAGGCACTCGTAGAACGCCGGCGGGAATTTCCAACGTTCTTCCGCCACAGCCTGCAAGAAGTCCTGGACTAACTCGGGGTCGTCCTGGGCGAATGCCGAGCACTCGATCTGCAACTTGCCGTCGATGATGAGCATGATTCCGGCCCGGTCGAAGTCGAGAGTCTCCGTCAGGACCCGACACGATTCCAGCCAGAGGGTCTCTTCATCCAGCAGTCGCGTGAAGCGATTGGAGACCTCGGTCAGGGCCGCCATTTGCCGGTAGGCAAATTGAAGCCGCTCGGTGCGCTCGGCAACTTTGAGTTCGAGCGCAGCCGAATATTCGTGCAGCCGTTGCTGCAATCGGCTATTTTCCACCGCTTGCAGGATGGTGAGTTCGATATCCTCGATTTCGAAGGGCTTGAGCACAAAGTGGTAGGCGCCGCGACGAATCGCTTCCGCCGCCGTCTCAATCCCGCCGTGAGCGGTGAGAATGATGACCGGCACGGTCGGACGGCACTTGCGAATCTGCTCGAGGACCTCCAAGCCTTTGAGACCGGGGACCGCCAGATCGGTCAGAATGACGTGGTAGCGATTGCGCGCCGCCAGGGCCAGGCCGTGTTTGCCGGAGCGCGCCGTCGCCACCTTAAAACCGCGCCGTCGCAGAGCCTTTGCCAGCGCCTGCCGCTGGCGCATGTCATCCTCGATATAGAGAACCTGAATTGGCGTCATTTCCGTCACAACTGGACTCATAATAGTAGTGCGCCGGCGCGCAGACAAGCCGGAAACTCCGCCGGATTTTCCTATTGCTTGACGCGGGTTGCTGCTCCGGCTATATTCCCAGCGCTTCGAATCGGAATGTCTTGATACGTTAATCGTGGAGCGGAGTTTGCCCCAATTGCGAAAACTCATACCCGCCGGCTGTGTGCTTCTCCTTCTGTTTCTGCAGGTGACGCTGGCTGCGCAAACCGAGGCCGACTCGACGCTGAATCTTCGACCAGTTGCGCCGAAAAAGAATTTCGGTGATCGCCTGCTGGACGTGCCGGAGACGATCCTGAAGACGCCCATCTATGTCGGCAAGGGACTCAGCTGGGCGGCGATGAACGGCATCTACCGTAACCCCACGGTGCGGCGGTTCGCCAATTATGTGTTCTCGTTTCAGCCGTCGTTGGGCCCGGCACCGGTAGTGTCCTACAGTTCCAACGGCGGTGTCAGGCTTGGCCTCAGCTATACCAGGACGCAAGTCTTTTCACCGCACGATCGCTGGCGCATCGTCGGGACGCTCTCAACGCACCAGTATAAGCGCTTCGAAACCAGTTATGTCGCGCCGCAGCTATTCTCGAAACGATCCGGTCTGAGCTTGCGCGCTGCCTACCGCTGGCGACCGCGCGAAAACTTCTATGGCCTCGGATACACCAGTCGCGATGAGGACAAGGTTTCGTTTGCACTGGAGCAGACTGAATTCGCGGCCGTCAACAACTGGCGCGTCGGTCCGCAATGGCAGATTGATTTTGAAGCCGCGTTTGTTGCCAGCAATATCAGCGGTGGCAAGAACAAGACTCTGGTCACGGATCTGAATGAAATCCAAGACAAGTTCGGCATGGCGGCGGCCGATTTCCGCCGCAGTCGCTTGATCCGCGGCGGCGTGGCAATCGATCATGACTGGCGCGATGTCAAAGGCCAGCCGTCCGCCGGCGGACGCGAGCGGCTGGCGATTGCCTACAGCCACGGCGTCGGCCATTTCGATGACATCCGGTTCGTGGCGGTCTCCGGCGAGATCGCGCACTACTTCAATATCTACAAGAAACGAATCCTGGCGATACGCTTGCTCGCGGAGACCGTCGACGCCGACGAGGACGACGGTGTGCTTCCCTTCTACCTCAAGAGTCGGTTGGGCGGCCGCGACGACCTGCGCGGATTTCTCAGCAGCCGCTTCGTCGACAACGACCGCATGTTGGCGACACTGGAGTATCGCTATCCGATCTGGGACATGATTGATGCCTTCATCTTCGCCGAGGCGGGAAGGGTTTTTTCATCAGTGACCGAGGAGTTCACGCTGCGTAATTGGTCGGAAAGTCTCGGCACCGGCTTGCGAGTCTGGCGTAGCGAGGAGGTTGTCCTCAGCGCGCAAGTCGCCTATTCCGACGAAAGCTGGCGTCTTTACTTCGAACTCGGGAGCGACTGGTGAGAATTGGGTTTGGACTCCTGCTGATTGCGGCCGTGACGGTGGGCTGCAGCAGTCACAAGCTCGTCTATCATCCGGGGGGAGAACCGTCAAGCGAGCACGACAACCAGACGATTCCCGCGCCGAAACTGGCAGATCCGGTGCTTGCCTGGCAATCGCTGGACCGGTCGGTGTGGGAACAGGGCGAGCAGTTGCTGGACATGGATCGCAACTTCCGCAAGCTGATCGGTCGGCCACGTGAAGCTTACAACATGACGCGATTCGACGGAGTGGCCAACAGCAGCTGGTTCACAAACCGGATCGGCATCGATGCTATCGATCCGGCTGAAGTTGAGCGGGGTCCGAATGACGCTCCCGGCCCCGACACCACCGGTCCGTGGATTGTCTCCCGTCCAAAGATACAGGGTTTCACCATCGGGTTCTGGATCAAGGATGTGCGCGGCGATCAATACATCATGAAGTTTGATCCATCGGATAATCCGGAGATTGCCACGGCGGCCGCGGCCATGGGTTCACGCTACTTTCATGCCTGCGGTTATAATGTCCCGGAGGAGACCATTGTTTATTGGCGGCCGGAACAGCTCCAGATTCAGCCCGGAATTACCTTCACCGACCGCTCGGGGAAAACGCGCGAGTTTACGCAGGAATATCTTGACGACATGCTCAAGGACGTCTACCGGCTTCCTGATGGCCGCATTCGCTCATTGGCCTCAAAATTACTCCCCGGCAAGGTCGTGGGACCATTCAGCTATGACGGACGCAGGAAGGACGACCCCAATGATTGGTGTCCGCACGAGAATCGCCGCGAATTGCGCGGGCTGTATGTGATCGCTTCGCTCATCAATCACTATGACGCCAAGGACCAGAATACGCTCGACTTGTACGTGACCGAAGGCGAGCGCCGCTATGTCAAACACCATTTGATTGATTTCGGGTCGACCTTCGGGGCCAACAGCAATCGGCCGAAGGGGCCGAAGCAGGGATACTGCAACATATTCGACCTCCGCGATGTCTTGGTGTCATGGTTCACACTGGGGCTGAAGAAGTGGGGCTGGGAAGACGCCCAACCCTACCAATACAAGACAATCGGCTATTTCGAGTCGGAGATCTTTCAGCCGAACAAATGGGATGTTATTGTCCCCAACCCGGCCTTCGAAAATCTGACCGCGCGTGATGCTTATTGGGGCGCCAAGGTGGTCATGGCATGGCGTGAGGAGTATTTGCGCGCCCTCGTCGCCGCCGGTAAGTATTCCGATCCTGAAGCCGAAGCGTATCTGATCAAGACGCTCATGGAGCGGCGCGAGAAGATCGGCCGTTACTGGTTTGGTCGGGTCAATCCGCTGGACGACTTTACACTTGAAATATCGCCGGCCGGACCGCGACTGCGATTTGACGACCTGGCCGTGCGGTACAGTTTGGAGACAGCGTCGACAACCAAGTACCGCTGGACGTGTCGCGCACGAGATCGCGCTGTCTCCGAATGGACGCAGTTCACCGAGACTTCGATTGAGCTGAATCAGGATTTGATCGCGAAGGTTGCCGCCGCCTTCGCAGCGCACAAATCGCCTTCCGACCGCGATCACCTAGTCGAAATCCGTATCGAAACCAAACGCAGCGACAGCAGCTGGAGCAAACCGGCACTCGCGTGGCTATGGTTCCATCCCGAAACCGGGCAACTGGAGTTGGTCGGTATCGAGCATCTTGATTAAGAGAATGCGGTTTTACTCCAGACCCACTCTTCTGCTACCGTCGCTCGCGCTGGTCGCGTGGATTCTGATACTCCTGCCGGGCGACGGCACAGCGACAAGTTTACGGAAGACATATCTGACCGAACGCAAGAGCGTGTTGATCGGGGTAGGAGCGGCTGTGCCATTGATTGTGGAGCAATCCCTTCCCCCAAACGACAGCGCGCAACCGGCCTTGATCAATCGCCCGATCCTGCTTGACAACTGGGCGGCGCATGCGCTGGGCGGGCGATACTTTGCGGGCAAGTCCAATTTTCTGGATGGCGATATCGGTTCAGCGATCACGCCGGTTGCGGGTGCTCTGGGATTAGCTGCCGTCAATCTTACCTGGCCAGAACGGCGACCCGGCAAGGATGCTTTGCAGGATCTATACCTCTACAACTGCGGGATCTGGGCAACGGCCGGTGTGACCGGCATCGCCAAGCACCTCATCGCACGCCCACGACCTTTTCAATACTACTATCCGGACTCGGCGCGCAGGCACGAGCCGGACTATTCCGAGACGCGCAAGTCATTCTTTTCCGGGCACGCCTCCAGTTCCTTCTTCGCAATGACCTACCTGAACAAGCGGGTCCGCACCGCAATGCGGCAACGACTGTCTTCCAGCGACTACCACAACTGGCGATGGCTGCCGCCGACCGTTCTTTTCAGTTGGAGCAGCTACGTCGGTGTGACCCGGATTCGCTGCTACAAGCATTTTCTTTCCGATGTTGCAGTCGGCGCTGTTGCTGGAGCTCTGCTCGCCGAATTATTCTATCGTCTGGCCGACCAGGCCGAGGCCGTTTCGGATGCAAACGGTATTGAAAAGCCGATTTTCATGATTACATTGCCCCTGTGATGGCGCGGCAATTCATTCTGCCGCAGATCGAATCCGGCAGGAGGGTGCATCATTAGGATCAAACATCGATTGGCACGTCCGGCGGGGTTGGCGCTGGCGCTGTTCATCGCGCTTGTCATTGTCTGCATCGGCCAGATCATCTGGTGGGTGTACTTTCAAGTCATGATTTCCAAGGAACAGATCGAGTTCCACGAGCGACAGACGGCGGCGGCAGCACAACTGGCTTCGCTGATTCTGAACCGATCCTATGACCGGCTGGCGTATGAGGCGGAATCGTTCGTCAGCGTCGATAATATCGGACATCTGCGGGCAGCACTCGACCTGTTGCTGGCCGATCCGGCAGTGAGAGGTTACCAGTTGTTCGGTCCGACGGGAGCGCTGCTGATAACTTCCGGGGAGGTTGATTCCAGCTTCTACCTGAGCGTCGGCGCGAATCATCGGGCCGCGATCTTTCTGGATCCGACCTATCCTGCGCAGCTTACGACGGAGTTGAATGCCGATTTGCAGTTCACGGCCGCGCCGCGGCAGGGCGAGTATCGCAATCCGTGGTTTGAACCATCGATGTTCAGTGTCAAAGCGGGGGTAACCGCGGAAGTTCAGGAGCGCGCCCGCCGCCGCGTCGTCATGTTCGCCATGGAGGGATCATTCTTCGTATTGTTGACGCTATTGGGCGCCTTCATGATCTATCGCACCCTGCGGCAGTCGGAGAGCCTGAAGCATCAGCAGGAGAACTTCATCCATGCGGTTACGCACGAGCTGAAAATCCCGGTGGCTTCGATCAAGTTGTACCTGGAATCGATGGCCTCCGGCAAATTTGACCAGGAGAAGATCAAGGGATTCGTCCCGCGCATGCTTGACGACTGCGAAAGATTGGAAGGGCTGGTCGACAACGTTCTGGAGGCCGGGCGATTGTCCCAGCGCGGCCATCGGGCCAAGCTGGTTGAGACTAACCTGTCGAATGATCTGGTCGAGTATCTGGAGGGGTTGCAGGCTCTGATCGACCGTCATAAAATGAAGTTGACCCTCGATCTTGAGAAGGAACTGATCGTCAAGACCGACTATCACGCGTTACGGAGAGTCGTAACGGCATTGGTCGATAACGCGATCAAGTACTCGCCGGAGGTACGGCGCCGGCTGAGCATCAGCGCGCGCCGGCGCGGCGATCAAGCCGAATTGCTGTTCGTGGATGAAGGCGTTGGTGTGGAAAAACACGAGTTGAAGAAGGTCTTTGAGCGCTTCTATCGAACGGGTATGGAGAACACGCGTTCGGTCAAAGGAACCGGCATCGGCCTATTTCTCGTAAAACAAATCGTTACCGAGCACGGCGGGACGGTTGAGCTGTACTCAGAGGGTCGCGATCGCGGTTGTACCTTCCGCATCCGGCTGCCGTTGGAGAAGGTTGCATGAAACGCATATTAGTTGTCGAAGACGAAGAGCACATTGCCGAAGGGCTGCAGCTGAATCTTGAGGCGGAAGGCTACGAGGTTGCGGTCGCGGCCGACGGGATCGCCGCGCTCGACCTTTACCACAAAGGACAGTTTGACTTGATCATTCTGGACATCATGATCCCCGGCAAGGACGGGCTCACCGTTTGCAGGGAAATCCGCCAGGAAGGCGGGCGGCTGCCGGTGCTGTTCTTGACCGCCCGCGACCGCCAGTCGGATCGCATCGACGGTTTCCTCAGCGGCGGCGATGACTACATAACCAAGCCCTTCAATCTCCAGGAACTGTTGCTGCGCGTATCGGCGATTTTTCGTCGCCAGGTCTGGTACGGCACGGTGGAATTGGATCGCTCGCGTTTTGATTTTGCGGAGAACTGGGTGGATTTCCGTACGTACCGCGCCAAGGGCCCGACCGGTGAAGTGGAATTGTCGCAGAAGGAGTGTATGACGATGAAATTCCTCGTCGAACACGCCAACGAGGTCGTCTCGCGCGACATGATTCTCGACGCAGTGTGGGGTTATCACGTTTATCCCTCTTCGCGCACCATCGACAATTTCATCCTGCGCCTGCGCAAGATCTTCGAACCGGACCCGGCCAACCCCCGCTACATCCATACCCTGCGCGGCGCCGGCTACAAGTTCACGCCTGCCGGCGAAGTCGATTCGGAACTGTCCTGAGTACCTGCCAGTTTCGGCCAATCGTGGATGGATATGTTGCAGTTCGGAAAGCAATGTTTCCGGTGCGTGTAAAGCTGCGCCTGTTCAAATTTCTGTCGTTACCGAATCGCGAATCTGAGCCGAAGTAAGTAACTGCTATCTCTCCCCGTGTCGATATTCTGAGCGTGCAAACGCGTTCTGCCATTGCTCTGGGCACGCTGATCCTGTTGATCGGGCTGATCTATTTCGGCCGCTTGCTGCCCGACGGCTCCGCTGAGTCGAGTGCCCGCCATCCGCATCAAGACGTCGCTTGCCGGCAATGCCACGCGTACTCCAAGACGGCAGACCAGGAGGCTGAGCTGGATGGCGGATCTCAGGATTGCCGTGGATGCCACCGCGAAGCGACAGAGAAATCCCGATTATTCCACTCGGACTTAACGGAGAATTGCGGCAGATGCCACCTGTTTCACGCGCCGGAACTTCTGACAATCAGTGATGACACCTTGTCCCTCTCATTTGCACAGACTGCGATTCAGTTATGCCGGGACTGCCATGGTGTCGGCACGCGTCCAGCGATAAGTCCTGGGCATCGTGGCGCTGCAAGATTGATTCACTCTCAGCGTGATCTTGCCTTCGCAGAACAACCGTCCCAGTTTTGTCTATCTTGTCACGACGCGGATCGCAGGAACGCAGTCGTGGGCTCTGCAGGAAGCGGCCTGCCGCGGTTTCACGTCAGCGCCAGTCACGCTTTCGGGGTCCCTCTGGTTGCCGGATTTCGTAAGCCATCATCGTCCTTGAAGATAAACTCAGACATCCCAGAGTTTCTTGTCCTCATAGACGGTAATATCGAGTGTCAAACTTGTCATAGTCTTGTTTCAGAGAACGAGTTTCTACTTGCTCGACAGATAGCTGACGGAATGTGTACGGACTGTCACGACATGGGTCGAGTTAGTGGTAATTCACCAATTCTTACAGTCAAGCCATGATTATTCAATGCCATCTATTTTGTGATTAATCACTCACTTAGCTGATCTAAGCGATATCACCTGTCAATCTACTGACTCGCTCTTCACGATATCATGAACCGCTTCGAGCGATCTTCATTTGAAAAAAACTACAAAATCATCGAAGTTTTCCCTTGCCTATTTGGTCTTTCTTCTCTATAATCCCCCCAACGAGTTGGTTTTGCTCCGGTTTTGAGGTTACTGTTTTGACGAGTCTACCGAACTACCTCAGATTGTATTCGATGCAAGTATGTGAAAATAATCACATACAAGTTTACTTTTCTTTAGGCGAAGTGCCCGAAAGCTCGTGTTCTCGGGCTAATTTTGTTTCTTTTGTCGAAGATTGTGAAATAGTTCACATTTACTCCTGCTAATTGGCGGGTGCGGAGACTTCCGAATTGCCAGCGACGAATCGACAGAGTTGTATCGGGAAGAACATCCGGATTATAACTGCCCTAGTGGGCGTCGTTGTCTTAACGGCATTTCTCGTTGCTGTTCTGCTTCCTGCGGGTTTGCAGGCGCAGGCTGAGAAGTCGGTTCCGGCCGTGTTCCTGCGCAAGCTCGACCCTCCCGGAACCAACAATGGTCTCCTCCGTCCCCAGCAGGTCTTCATCGATCAGCGCTTCAATGAAGTGTTCATTGTCGATACCGGCAATAATCGTGTGGCGGTTTTCGACACCTCGGGAGTTTTCAAGTTCCAGTTCTCGGGGCGTGACGAATTCGGCAGCCCGACTGATCTGGTTGTCGATTCGCACGGATTCATCTACGTCGTCGGAACGCAGCGGCAGCGCGCCGGGTCGGTCTTCAAGTTTGACTACGACGGCACGCTGATGGGACGCCTGGAACTGATCGATTTCGCTGACTCCGACACTTTTGACGTGCGGTACATCGCGATCGACAGTCAGGACATTCTCTATCTGATGAGCGGCGCGTTTGACCGCATCGTCAAGATCGACGCTGAGGGGAAATATCAGGGTGAGTTCCCGCTCGTGACGGACATGACCGAGAAAGAGCGCCAGGAAGTTGTTATGGGCTCGCCGCGGATTGACGGTGAGCTGCTGTACCTGCCCGTGTCGATGTTTGGCGTTGTGTATGTCTACGACCTCTCCGGAACTCTGGTGCGGCGGATTGGGCTGCGCGGCAACAACATCGGCGAGCTGAACTTCCCGACGGCGGTGGACGTCATCGATCACGCTTTAGTCTTAGTTCTCGATAAACATCGTTTCAACGTGGTTTGCTTCACGACCGCAGGTCAATTTCTCGGTGAATTCGGCGGGATGGGAAATACGCTGGGGTGGTTCTACCATCCGGAGCGCATGGCAGTGGACAACCTGGGCCGCATTTATGTCAGCCAGATTTTTCTTAATCGGGTTCAGGTGTGCGAGTTGCCGGAGTTCATCGCGGAACAAGTGAAGTCGTTTGCGAAACCAACCTCATCAGCAACCCTTAAGCCTTGGAAGCGCGAAGCGCAGAAGGAGGAGGTGAGTCTGGAGTTTACTACCCCCTTGTTGAATTCACGTTCGTTTGTATCTGATTAGTCTTTCGGAGGTTTTTTACATGCGCAAGCTTTTGTTAGTCCTTGTCTCGATGTCGTTGGCGGCATTGTTGTCAAGCACTGCGTTTGCATTCCATGATGGCGGCGTGGCGTATTGCGGCGGTTGCCATACGATGCACAATATGAACAACGGCGTCCTGGTGGACCCGGCTCATCCGAACGGAAACGCCTACCTGCTGAAGTTCCAGTCGGCGAGCGACCTGTGCTTGTCGTGCCATGCCACCAGCCGCGGTGCAGTGTGGGGCACGGATCCGTTGAACCCGCCGGCCGAAAAGGGCGGCGGCAACTTCGTGTTCTTGACTGAGGACAATATTAATGACGGTCACGGCGGCGCGACCAGCCCGATTCCGGGCCGTGCAGCCGGTCACAATATCAATGCTCCTGGTCGTGGTGCCGGTCCGGACGGAACGTTGCTCGTTTCCCCGGGCGGTACGTTCCCGGCCAGCCAACTGGGTTGCACGTCGTGCCATGATCCGCACGGCAACCAGAATTTCCGTTTGCTGAACGGCGTTGGCCCGATCCAAGACGGTTTGGCCACGTTCACGGCTCCGGCTCCGGATGCCGAAGGCAATAGCTACAATACGGCTGAGACCAATGTCATGCACACTGCTTACAAGAGCGGCATGGGTGCGTGGTGCGGCAATTGCCACGGCGATTTCCACAACAACGCGACCAAGCTGATTCACCCGACCGGCCGCGCCATTGGCGGTACGATTGCCAACATCTACAATCTGTACAACGGCACCGACAACATGACGGGTGGGACCCAGGCGACCGCGTACATTGCGGCGGTTCCGTTTGAAGATCCGACCAACACGACGACCTCGACCAATGGTCCGTCGGCGACCAGCCAGGTGACCTGCATCACCTGTCATCGCGCCCATGCGACCTCGGCCCAGAACGCCGGCCGTTGGGACTTCAACATCACCTTCCTGCACGAAGACGGTGTCGAGTCCGGATCGTATGCGATTCCGAATCCGTATCCGAGTTTGAACCAGCGCTCGCTGTGCAACAAGTGCCATGCGAAGGATGCCGGCGACGCTCCGTTCGAGCCGTAATCGAAAAATCGGGTCATGATGAGTGACCTCGAAGCCCGCAAGGGCAAAACCAAACGCCCGATCGCGAGGTCGGGCGTTTTTTAGGGAGTGAGCGAAATGCGACAAAGCAGAGTCAATTTAGTCAGAGCCGCGGAGCGATTGCTTCTGGCGGCGCTGTTGGCGCTGATTTTGTCGCCATCCGCTCACGGGCGCATCTCGAATAATCTCACGGCGGACTTGCGGCTTGGCTATGGATCAACCAAGCAGGATCAGAACACGCAGGAAAGCGTTGATCAGGAATACAATGTCGGCTGGCAGAAGCGGTTCCTGCGCAGTCTGCTGACGCGCGCCAATGTCCGTTACTACAATTTCGGGCTGAGTCAGACCATCGGCGCCAACACGTGGCAAAGTGAGTTTCAGCCGTCGGGCGAAATGACGTGGGCGCAAAGCTGGGTTGCGGCCGCGGCACAGGTGATGCGCCGCGATTCCAAGAGCAATGACCGCCTGACCCACCTGATCAACGAGAGCGCAGGCGTGACCGTGCGCTCGCAGGTGGTCAACCGTCCCTGGGTGCGCTTGCGGCTGCTTCAGGAGAAGCTCTACAATGAAGCGAACCGACAGGATCGGGATACGCGGGATCGCCTGGCGATGCTTGGAGTCGGTTACACGGGTACGACGACGGCTGTTACCTCCAACTACTCGCACAAGCAGACGCTGAACCGGTCGCAGCACGTCGAGCAGACCAACAATCTTTTGGGGGCGCAATTCTCACATCTACAGATGATGATGGGCGGCCGGCTCCGGACGACGGTCAGCTACGACTTTACCTACAAGCATGAACAAGACAAGAACCTGGCCTTTGATCCGATTCCGATCGAGGTCCCCGTGCTGACCGGGCTTTATGCCAGCGACGCGACGCCGGACCAGGGCAGCTTGGACTCGGTCAGCGCCCTGATTGATGGAGACCTGACGGCGGCGACGTTGCCGCGCATCGACATCGGCGACAATCGTGTGAACCAGAATATCGGGGGCGATTTGGGATTCCAGCGGGAAGTCTCGCTGCTCTATATCTATACCGATCGTCCTTCGGGCAACAATGTGCGTTGGGATATCTACGGATCCGAGGACAACCTGCTGTGGACAGCCATCGCAGGGGCGACTTCCCAATACAGCCCGGGCTTCAGCCGCTATGAAGTGACCTTCCCGGAGACGGCGACACGATACATCAAAGCCGTCAACCAGGGCTTGAACGAAATCGACAGCGTGATGGTGACGGAGTTCTCCGCTTTGCTGCGTCTGGACGAAACGGGAGTCGCCAAGCGCACACAACAGGTCCATCTGGCAACATTGAACAACAGCCTCAATCTGAGCAAGAATTGGAGTGCATCGGCCAATGTCGCGTTGCGTCGCGATGGAGGCAGTTCCTTGAATCAAGGTCGCGACGAGACTTACTATACCTTCGGTCTGCACAATCAGACTAATGCGGCCTTGAGCCAAAATGCGCGCGTGCAGATCGGATTGATTGATTACGAATATTCGCGTGTGGACGTAGACCGCACGCTTGCGGCCAATTATGACCTGCAGTATCGGCCGTTGGAAACGCTAACGTTTTCGATGTCGCTGGCCCATCGGGACAATTATATTGCCGACGTGAAATCACAAGAGATGAACTTTGCGACGGCGCGCGTCCGCGGAGAAATCTTTCCACGACTGACGATTACGCAGGAGTTTGGAGGCGGTCGCAATACGGTCATGCTCAATAATACCGGCTTCGACAATTGGAATTATCGCGCCGCCGTGAACGGCCGGATAATCCCGGGCCTCGATGCCGAAGGCAGCTACTTTCATCAACGCACCAAGGATCAGGCGGGTAATGTGCGCAATCGCAATCAGTATACCGCCGATTTCGGCTTGCGCTTGACCGCAGCGATCCAGTTACGCGGCAACGTCGATCTGACGCGCGACAACCACACCCGATATCTGAATCAAGATTACTCAGTCAGTTGGCTGCTGTCGCGGAAACTGACAACGGCGGCCGCGGTCAATCTGTCGGATTATGAAAACGGCAACGACTCGCGCAGCGAGCGATACAGCGGGCAGGTCGAGTATGCCTTTTCGGGACGGACGGTGCTGACCGGGTCGTACAGCCGGAGTGATCTGACTTCGGCGGGCGGGGGCAAGAACCAATCCGTACACGTTGGGCTGAGAACCGGGCTTTGAAAGGGTACTAATCCGTGAGACAGCTTCGAATCCTTGCAGTCATGATCGCGGCTCTTGGCATTGGTGTCATCGCCGGGTGTGCCGGAATGGGCTCCACGGTCTTTATTCACCGCGACTATAACTTCGCGTTTGTCGAGAGGGTCGCCGTGTTGCCGTTCGAGAATCTTTCCAACGATCAGGGTGCGAGCGCACGCGTGACGCATTTGTTCATCACCGAGCTGCTGGCAACCGACGCCTTTGACATCGTCGAGCCGGGCGAGGTGTTGAGCGCGACGAGCCGGATGAATATCACCCGATTCGATCTGTTGACGGAAGAGCAGGCGAAGCAACTGGGACAAGCGCTGGGGGTTCAGGGGATTATTCTGGGGACGGTTAACGAGTCGTCCGGCGCCCGAGCCGCCGCCAACGAAGGCACGGTCGTGACGCTCGACGTCCGCATGATTGAAACCGAAAGCGCACAAACGGTGTGGTCGGCGACACATACCGAGGGCAGCCGCGGATTCTTTGCCTCGCTGTTCGGAACCGGCCAGCGATCGCAGAGCGAGGTTGCACGCAAGTGCGTGCGCAAGGTCATCAAGACGCTGGTGAAGTAGCTGCTATGTTGCCGAGCCGACTTGGATTCTCCGCAATTCCCGCAAAACTGATGATTTTGTGTCTGCTGGCTCTGCTTTCGACAGCGACTGCTATCGCCGCGACCTTGCCGCGACTGGCGCTGATCCCACTGGCAAACTACTCTGAGTCGATGCAAGGGGCAAAGGCGATTGAGGCGAGTCTGCGCGACCGGCTGACGGCGGCGGGATTCGACTTGGTGGCCGCCGACACGCTGCGGGGCTTGATGCGCAGTCATCGTCTCCGGCTGATCGGAGAATGCGACAGCAGCAGCGCCGCGCTGATTGCGGCGGCGACGGGCGCCGAAGTAATCCTGACCGGCGCAATTGAACTATATCTTGAGCAAGAGAACCCCGAAGTCGCGGTGAATTTGCGCGCCTACGACTGTAGAGACGGAGGAATTGTCTGGCTGAATCGCTGTGCACTCAGCGGCGAGGGCGAGGCGGGCGCATTCGGCATTGGCCGGATCAGCTTCGTGGAAACGCTGACAAGCAAAGTGCTCGACCGGTTGTTGAAGGACGCGGCCAAACTGATTGCGCAGCGGTCTGACGCCATTGAGGAACCGGCCAAGAAGGATCGCGCGCTGGCAGCGCGAGGGCGTGTCGCCGTCGTGGAGATTGACAACGCCTGCGATTTTGCCGGAGCCGGCGCCGCAGCGACGGGAGCGCTGATCTATGAATTGCACCGCCGCGGTTATCGACTGCTGGAACCCGGCGAGCTGACACGGTTGCAGCAGAAACTTGGGATCAATGTTCAGGGCGGCGCCGTGGCCCCTCTGCCGGACGTGTTGGCGGCCGAGCTTGGCGTCGGCACGATTGTCACCGGCATCGTAACGGAGTTCCTTCCCTCCCGAGGCGGTGATAGCGAAATCGGACCGCATGTCGAGCTGACGCTGAGAATGATCGACGCGCGGACCGGCGAGCTGACTGCGGCAACATCGGTTGTTCGCGATGGCGCCGATACCGAAACGCTGTTTGGTATTGGCCGGACGTATGCAATCGGCGAATTGACTTTGGCCGCGGTTCACCACGCTTGCAACAAGCTAATCGAGGAAGAACATCGGGATCTGGGCCCAAGCCGCACGGGAACCACGAGCATTGAGAAAGGAAACTGAAACCATGTCGGCGCGATCATTGATAGTACTTCTACTTGGAGTTTGGAAGATAGCGCTTGCGGGCAGCGCCGGTGCGGAACAGCCGGAGCGGGCGCTTCTGGCGGTCGTCAACAGTGACTCAATCTTCACAACGGATATCGATGCCATCTTCGCCGGCATTCATTCCGGAATGTCCGCCAGCCAGAAGGGCGACTTTGACTACCACAAACTGCTGAAGAAGCTCGTTAACGACCGTTTGATCATTCAGGAGGCCAAGGCATTGGGAATTCCGGACGAAGACTACTTCCGGGAATTTCTGGATGAGCAAAAGCGTGAACTCGTGTCACGGCTTTACGTCCGCAAGAACCTTCCGCCGATTGACAGTATCGGCGAGGACAGCATCGCGGCATATTTTCGCGACAACTATCACAAGGTGCGGGTCCGTACGATCGCGGTCGAGACCGTGGCGGCGGCAGAATCGCTCGTGGCGCAGGTCAAGGCCGGCGCGGATATGGACAGCCTGGCCAAAGAGCGCTCGCTGGACGTTCATCGCTATATGGGCGGGCTACACTCGTTCAAGTATTGGGCCAATGTCGAATTGGACTTGCGCGATTATCTGCAGGGTGCGACCAAAGGTCAGCTGATCGGTCCGTTCCCCTATCGACAAGTGAGCGCCATCATGCGGGTGGAAGATACCGCGCCGGCGAATCCGGAAGAGTTGCCGGCGTTACGAGGCCTGATCAGAGAGGCACTGCGGACACAGAGCGCAGGGGCGGCCTGGAAGCGGTTTGTCGGAAGCCTGCGCGACCGCTACGCGGTCGTGATCGACAGCGGGGCAATCGCGACGATTGTGGCGAACACGACCTCGGTGCTGGATTCGACCTTCCAGTATGGCAGCGAGCGACCCGTCGCCACGATCGCCGGCCAGGCTTTAGTCGACGAGAATCGCCTGCGCCAGGCGACCGCGCACACGGCGATGTCGAATGCCACCGCTCCGGTGGCAACGCTCCTTTATCAGGCGCTGGACGGACTGCTGCAGGAAGCCGTCCTCTATCGCGCGGGTATCGACGCCGGGTTGGATACGGACGAGCGCATAGTCCGGCAATTGGTCACAGCGAGCGACAGCGCGCTGATCGAGATCTACTTGAAGGAGACGATTGTCGCCGCGATCAAATTCAATCACGACGAGTTTCAGCAGTACTATAGCGAGCACGAAGCTGATTTTCGCGATCCGGATCAGATCAACATTCGCGAAGTGACGGTGGCGGCGGCAGCGGCCGCGGATAGCGCGGTGGCGTTGCTGCGCGAGGGCGCGGATTTCGAATACGTGGCCGGGCGATTCCGCAAAGATGCCAAGGAACTGGCCGAACGGGTCCAGTGGGTTTCGTTGGCGGCATTTCCGCCGTCGATCCGTGCCGATCTCGAGCAGCTCAAGGTGGGTGGCAGTTCGCAGGCTTATCCGACGGAAGATGGGTGGGTCATCTTCAAGATTCTGGACCGGCGGCAGGGGGAACTGAAGAAGATGGACGAAGTTGAGATGAAGATTCGCGAAGCGATGTTCCAGGCCAAGTTTACGAAATTGTTGGATGCGGCGCTGGAGCGGTTGCGTGCGAATTCTACCGTAGTGCTGTTCGACGAGGCGATTGAGAATTATCTCGGCGCCGGGAATTAGACGACGCGGGAGCGGGCAGACTGAGAGGATTGGAGTGAAGCCGGGAATGGACGCAACACGCCGCGCAAGGATTCAAAGACGCCGAATCGTAGCGCTGGTGCTGGCGGTCGCCGTGTTAGCGGCGGTTACGGCGAATGCGCAGGTCAAGCGCGGCAAGCGATTTTCAGCGGAAGGCAACTGCCTGGAGTGCCATTCAATCGGGGACTTCAAGGGGAAGTACAAGCACCAGCCGTTCGCGGACAAGGACTGCCAATCGTGCCATAAGCCGCACGGACTGGTGGGAATGTTGCGACTCAAGGAAACGGGAGCGGCCCTGTGTTACCAGTGTCACAGCAAAACGGAACTGGGAATGGAGCGGGCGTATTTGCACGCGCCGGCGAAGCAGGGCGAGTGTTCCAAGTGTCACAACCCCCATGCCGGCGATCAGCCCGGGATGCTGGTGGCCAAATCCCGCGAGGTGTGCTTCACCTGTCACGACCGCACGGAGCACGAGAAGCAATTTGTCCATAGCCCGGCGAAGCAGGACTGCTCGGCGTGCCACGAAGTTCACGGCAGCGATCATCCGGCACTGCTGAAGAAGGGGCAAGGCGAACTCTGCGCCGAGTGTCACAGTCCCACTGCCCCGGCTTTCAAGACGGCACACGGCGCCTTCGCCGTTGAAACGAAGGATTGCGGGCTATGCCACTCGCCGCATTCTTCGGAATCGCCCAAGTTGTTCGCCAATTCGATCCATGCGCCGGTTGAAGGCGGCGAATGCACAACGTGCCACCAGGAGCCGGGTACGGGCGAGCCATTCGCACTTCAGGGTGACGGGAACGAGTTGTGTTTGTCGTGCCATGACCGTGGCGAAGTGGCTCCGGCCGGCAGTCATCCGCCGGTCGCCGAGGCTGAATGTCTGACGTGCCACAATCCGCACGGATCGCGCGAACCAAAGCTGCTGGCAAAGAAGGAATCCGCGCTGTGCATGGAGTGTCACGACGATGTGCAGTCGCAATTGACCGGCGTGTCGGCGCATCAACCGGTTCGGGAGAATTGCGCACAGTGCCACGCCGCCCACGGTAAGACCAAACAGCATCTGCTTACGAAGGACACGAACACCCTTTGTCTCGACTGCCATTCGGACCTCGGGGCCTTGATGACGGCCGCCAGCCAACACGCGCCGTTCAGCGACGGTCTGTGCACGGACTGCCACGCTCCGCATGGGTCGGTTCACGAGAAGCTGTTGAGTAAGAGTGAAGGTGACCTGTGCACCGAATGTCATAGTGATGTCAATAGCTGGATGGGACAGACCAGCGTCCATTTGCCGATTAAGGCGGGCGAGTGCACCAAGTGCCACAATCCGCACGGCGCCGCGATCAAGCCGCTGCTGGCTGCCGCGCCGGACCGGCTCTGCGGCAGTTGCCATCAGGCCGTAATTGCGGACAGCAGCAACACCGTCGTCCATCCCCCCTTTGCGGAGGGCAGTTGCAGTTCCTGCCATGCTCCGCACGCCACCAACTTCAAGGGGCTGTTGACGCAGGCTCCGGCGCAGTTGTGTGGCGAGTGCCATTCCGACGTGATTGACGCCAATGCCGTCAGCATGCATCAACCAGTGACGAACGGAGATTGCGCCGCCTGTCACAAGCCGCACGCCGGTAAGATCAAGAATCTTCTGCTCGACAAGGAGCCGCGGCTGTGCTTGAACTGCCACAAAGATATCGACGAAGTCTTGACCAAGGGTGTCGCGCACGCTCCGGCGAAGGATGAATGCGGCAGTTGTCACAAGCCGCACACGAGCGAGTTGACCTCCCTTCTGAGTGAACCGGTCCCCATGGCCTGCTTGACCTGCCATGACGGCGACGATCAAGAATTCAGGAGCAAGCACCTGGGACTGGCGGGCAGCCAGATCGACTGCCGCAAGTGTCATGATCCCCACGGCGCCAAGGAAGCCACTTTGATGCTGAAAAACGGCCATGAACCGTTCTCCGGCGGAGCGTGCGACGCCTGCCACACGGAGACTCCGCAGAACGGAGGCAAGGAATGAAGACGCGTCTTGCGATACTGATGATCGTGGTGCTGGCCGCGGCTGCGCCGCTGATTGCGCAAGTCGTCAAGGTCGACGAACCGGGGGTGTGTCTTGCGTGCCACGACGATATCCAGGTTGAACTGAAGAAGAAGAGTCCGCATACGGCTTTTGCCGAGGGCAAGTGTTCCGACTGCCACAATCCGCATGCGTCGCGCCATGCGGCGCTGCTGAAGGAGAATTCAGGCGAATTGTGTCAGAGTTGCCACGAAGATCTGAAACAGGTCGCCACGCTACCTTCGAAGCACCAACCCGCCGCAAACGGCGAGTGTTTGTCGTGTCACGATCCGCACGCCTCCGATTTCCGCAATCAACTGGTGCAGTCGCAAGGCGAGCTGTGCCAGAGTTGCCACCCGGCGGTCGCTGACTGGCTGAAGCAGGCGCAGGTCCACTCCCCGGTGGCGAATCGCAACTGCTCGCAGTGCCATGCGCCGCACGGATCCGAGCATCAAGGGATTCTGGCCAAGGCCGTTCCGCAGTTGTGCTTTGATTGCCATCCGCAGAACCAGCAGTTCATGACTGTTCACAAAGGCTATGACCTGGCAGATGCCGATTGTTCAACCTGCCATGATCCCCATGCTTCGTCGCACCGCGGGCTGCTGATGGCCAATCAACATGCGCCGTTCGAAAGCGGAGAGTGCTCAGAGTGCCACGCCGGCGGCGGCAAGTCATTCGCGATTGGCGGTTCAGTAGCCGATATCTGTCTGAAGTGTCATGAAGACCAGGCCGGCGCGCGCAAAGCAGAATTTCACGCGCATATCGATGGCGATCGGTCGTGCACCAACTGCCACAATCCGCACGCTTCCAATGTCGGCGCTCTGATGGCCTCGAGCCAACAAACGTTGTGCACGCGCTGCCACTTCACCGACGTGCCGGCGAAGGACAAGCCGAAGTACATGACGCATCCGGGCCAGGAGTGCTCGAGTTGTCATGCGCCGCACGGCGCCGACAATGCGCGGTATCTCGTGAACAGCGACGTGATGACCATGTGCCGCACCTGCCATGCCGACGTCCACCGCAACTCGCATCCGATGGG